>JBGTMK010000630.1:0-11089 GCA_041743605.1 Nostoc sp. | reverse complement strand
TATAAAACGCCGTAGTGGGAAGATAGACATAGTTGGAACTATGGACGATAGTACCACGAAGGAAATCCTTCATACCCTTCATCGGGCTGTTGGAAGCCTACCCTGTAACCGCTTCGGTTCAGTGTAGGAGTATGTCACATTTGTTTCTACTTAAGTCGATAGCGATCGCAATCAGACAAATTGTATAATTTATTTCAAAAATATGCCTTTTGATCATCAAGGTAGGGTGAGATGAGCGATCGCACCGTTCAACGCCAGAAATCAGCTGCATCAAGTTTTACAAATCCGTCCCTTGCTTCACCAAGTATTCCAACATTGGCAAACCCAATACGCAGTTTTGGTTCACAAATCAATACTGCAACAGAGGTAGCGCCAGACCTTCAAAAGGCGCAGTCTGTTGATGATAAAATATCAAAACCAGAAGCAATCAAAGAAAAGCCTCTTAGTCACGACATTCGTTGCATGGCGTTGTATCGTCCACAGGCAAAACTCACGGTTGGAGAACAGGGAGACGAATATGAGCAGGAAGCCGAACGGGTGGCTAATCTAGTCATGTCAAGGCCTAATACTCCTGTGCAACCGGAGATGTTAGAAGAAGACACTCAAGAGCCTTTATTACAACGGGCTAGCAATGGCGGCTTGCAAGCTGGGGAAAATATTGAAAGTCGTTTAAATAGTAGTAAAGGTGGAGGAAGTCCATTAGCGGATGAGGTGCGAGGCTTCATGGAACCCCGCTTTGGTGCTGATTTTAGCCAGGTGCGGGTACATACAGATGGTACAGCAGTACAGATGAATCAGGATTTAGAGGCGCAGGCCTTTACTCATGGTAGCGATGTTTACTTTGGGCAAGGGAAATCACCGGGTAATAATCAGTTGACAGCCCACGAGTTAACCCATGTGGTGCAACAGACAGGAGGGGGATTACGTAGAAATGTATTACAGAGAACCCCAAGAAACCAAATAGTTACAGAACTTTCGACAAAACTGCCACTTACGCAAGCCAATGCAAGATTAATTGATGCTCATTATGATTTAGCTAGTACTTATGTAGATTTATCCGTGGCAAATACTGATTTAATCAGTACAAAATTAAGAATTTTCTCCCTAAATTACGATATGGCTTACAGCAATTACTCCAGAGTAATTGGTCAAGGAAGGGCAGAAGCACAAAATCAAACTCTTTGGAGAGGCATATTTTTAGGCATAGGAACGGGTGTTTTAGCAGGTCTTGCTGCCGCTTATATTGCACCTTCCACCGCTGCTGGATGGTGCGCTCTCACCCTCGCAGATGGACTTACAGCAGCCGGTTCTTCATTTTTACAAGGAGCTGCATCTTCCGCAATCGCTCTTGCTGTATCAGATGCCATAACAACGCGAGGCAGTGATTTGCAACCGGCTGGTCTTTCACCCGATATGCTGCGAAGTAATATTTGGCAACATGTAGCATCAATGTATCGTGGTGCATTGCAAACCAATAGACTATTAGCAAACTTTCATCGGAATACTGTTATTCTTGAGCGATTAATTGCAGAAATGAGGGTACAAATTGCTGGTGGTACATCGGAATATTCGACGGCAGATATACTAACAGCAACTAATACCATGATTGCTCAGGTTAATAGAATGACAAGTGTCTTTAGCGAATTGAGACAACAAGCAACTGCCATGAGTGCCTTCGGTAATTCTATTTCAGCTTATGACCCGACTCAGCCCGGAGTCGCCCAAATAGAAAAAGATATTTGGATCATGTGGATGGGAACTTTAAGTAATGATGACTCTGACATTCTTGATTTAGATAGCATTGAGGATCATTTAAATAGCATCGGAATTTTAGGTCGTAGCGGTTTATTAGGTGTAGATTTTGGAAGTTATACCTCAGAGGAGGATGAACTAGCCGCTTTAGCAGCCGCTCGTCTTCAGGCTGCAACCATACAAGGACGGTATGATAGAACCGCTTCTCAATGGATTTCACCAAGTCCTTGAGAAAAATCGCACATCGCGTTAGTCTTCATTGACGTAACTGCACGGTGTAACATCAGGCGATGACAAATCAACTCTCCCCGAAAATTCCCTCTTGTACTTGGAGCCGTCCCATCGGCTTAGGCTGGGACAAACCTTATACCGTCCGCTATGCAAGTAATATCGATGATGGCCCTTGGCATGGTATGCCTTTAGGTGGCTTTGGTGCAGGTTGCATCGGTCGTTCTTCTCAGGGAGATTTTAACCTATGGCACATCGATGGCGGTGAGCATACCTTTAAAAACGTCCCCGCGTGTCAATTCAGTGTGTTCGAGTCTAATGGTGCATCTTCCCAAGCCTACGCTTTATCTACCCAAGGGCCTGATGATGGCACCCTCAAAGCTTGGAAATGGTATCCGACACGCCGCGGCACAGAAGAAACAGGCCATTATCACGCGCTATACCCCCGTAGCTGGTTTGTGTATGAAAACATCTTTCAAGCACAGTTAATATGTGAGCAATTTTCCCCCGTCTGGGCAGGTAATTACCAAGAAACTAGTTATCCTGTAGCAGTATTCCTCTGGAATGCTCATAACCCTACAGATGCACCTATTACTCTTAGTATCATGCTCACCTGGCAAAATATGGTGGGTTGGTTTACAAATGCTATGAAATCTCCCCAAGTACGGGTACGCGATGATGGTAGTCCGGTTTATGAATACCAACCACGCTGGGGTGAAAGTCAAGGGAACTATAACCAAATAGTTGAAAATACACAACAGTTTGGCTGTGTTTTAGGTCGAGTTGGTAGTGATGAACCTTTGCAAGAAGGGGACGGAACCTGGTGTGTTGCGACGCTGAAAAATCCCCAAGTGGAAATATTTCACCACAGCCGATGGAATCCTGAAGGAACGGGTGAGGAGGTATGGCAAAGTTTTGCCCAAGATGGCTCTTTACCCAATTATGTAGATGCCACTCCAGTTGTAAATAACACACAGTTAGGAACTGTGATCGCACTTCGTTTTACTCTCCAACCAGGTGAAACTCTGGAAATTCCCTTTGTCCTGGCTTGGGATTTACCAGTTACAGAATTTGCAGCGGGAATTAACTATTACCGCAGATATACGGACTTTTTTGGTAAAAGTGGAAATAATGCTTGGGCGATCGCATCCATTGCTTTAAAAGAATACCAAATTTGGCGATCGCAAATTCAAAGTTGGCAAAAACCCATTCTCGACCAAGAAGATTTACCCGACTGGTTTAAAATGGCTCTATTTAACGAGCTTTACGATCTTACTGGCGGTGGTACTCTCTGGAGTGCAGCATCAGAACTTGATCCTATCGGTCAGTTTGCGGTGTTAGAGTGCTTAGATTACCGCTGGTATGAAAGTCTAGATGTGCGATTATATGGCTCTTTTGCCCTGTTGATGCTGTTTCCAGAACTGGAAAAGTCAGTAATGCGGGCATTTGCACGGGCAATTCCTCAAGGTGACGAGACTCCCCGAATCATTGGCTATTACATGACAATTAAGGCAGAAAGTCCTATTGCTGTTCGCAAAGTTGTAGGTGCGACACCCCACGACTTAGGCGCACCCAATGAACACGTCTGGGAGAAAACTAACTACACCAGTTATCAAGACTGCAATTTATGGAAAGATTTGGGTAGTGATTTTGTCTTGCAAGTATACCGTGATTTTCTACTTACGGGTGCTGACGATGTAGAATTCTTAGCAGATTGTTGGAATGCGATCGTTCAAACCCTCAACTACCTGAAAACTTTTGACCTTGATGGCGATGGGATTCCTGAAAATTCTGGTGCGCCTGACCAAACCTTTGATGATTGGCGCTTACAAGGTATCAGCGCCTATTGTGGTGGGTTGTGGTTGGCAGCATTGGAGGCTGCGATCGCAATTAGCGATATTTTATTAACTTACCAGATCGGTAACACAGCTGAGTTGGCAGCGCAAAAATCCACTTATGAGGCTTGGTTAAAACAATCTCGCCCTATCTACAACGAAAAACTTTGGAATGGGCAATACTACAAACTTGATAGTGAAAGCGGTTCTGATGTGGTCATGGCAGATCAATTATGCGGACAATTCTACGCCCGTCTGCTGGACTTACCTGATATTGTACCGAGCGATCGCGCCCTTTCTGCCCTGAAAACTGTTTATGATGCATGCTTTTTAAAATTCTGCAAAGGTGAATTTGGTGCTGCTAATGGTGTTCGTCCTGACGGTTCACCGGAAAATCCCCAAGCTACTCATCCCCTAGAAGTTTGGACGGGGATAAACTTTGGGCTAGCAGCTTTTCTCGTGCAGATGGGAATGAAGGATGAAGCATTGAGGTTGACGCAAGCTGTGGTACAGCAAATTTATGAGAATGGTCTGCAATTTCGCACACCTGAAGCTATCACCACAGTTGGTACTTTTCGCGCTAGCACTTACCTGCGACCAATGGCCATCTGGGGAATTTATTTAGTTATTAATTAACTAACGGTCAAAACAGTTCCCGTTTTGATGCAACACACGTAAGGGTGCAAATCTATGTACCTCTACGAACAGTCTATATTCCAATACAGTTCAGAATGAGCAACAAAACACTTGTAGAGACGGCGATTTATCACGTCTCGAAAACCCACAATTTTGTACACTTAGCCCTTAACTGAACCGTATTGGTCTATATTCCACTTATATAAGTAAGTGGGTGTAAATAATTAAAGGTTTGTAATGGGGACTTTAGTCCTCTCTTAAGGGCTAAAGCCCTTACTACGAGCTAATTCAATTGAATTTTACATTACTTAACATAGTTTGATTTATTCTTGCCCACTTACTTACGTGCTTTACCAAATTTAGACCGTCTTCATCTGAGGAAGCAGAGTCTAGACTTGTGATTTTATTTTCCAAGTGTTTCCGGAAGCAAAGAAAAATTTCAGTAATGGTAAGAGTTGAAGGATTGAGAATTCAAGACTACTGTTTCAAGAAATGCAAATATTACTAGCTTCAGCTATAAATATTGCTAATATTTCCCAGACTACATTCACAATCAAAAGCTAGGTTATGATGTGCCTATTCCTTTACTCAACAGTAAAATTCATCAAATTGCAACGCTGCCTATTTGACAGTGATTAGCCAATATTCGTGCATACGCTTAAACTTATACAATTTGCTTAATCTAGCACGGGTATATTTTACAGATGCATCTCTCCAGGATTTAGCAGAAGTAGCCCAAACTTTAAGATATGAAGGGGTATTAGTTAGGAAGAGTCTAATAAATCTGGACTCATATTATAACCCGTCGATAGCTAATTGGCAAGTAATTCATCATGTAGTTGTCTGGATAGATAAATGCGATCGTATATTAATTTCTGATCCAGCTGCTATATACAAGATGTGGCTTTCGCATCCAAAGTTTGAAGGTAGCTAAACACTATTTAACCCAACGTCCACTGCATTTTATTTCAACTTTATAAATTTGATAGATATTAATACATAGAAAGACTACTGCTGGACTAATTTTTTAAAATTCTGTGTTAATGAGCTTTATCTCTATTCCTAAATTCTTTAATATTACACAGACTTAGGCTGCTACATATTTTTTGGTCAAAGCATCCATGCACAGATGTTTTGCTTGACTAATTTGATTTTTATAAAAACTATCTATCTATAGATTATCGCTAACCAGTAATTTTTTCTAACTAGGCTGTCTATAATTACTAGCTGATAACCATAAAAGATTCATGATCAGTTTAGAGATATTTTATTTAGATAATCTGAAGCCATATTTTTTGAACTACAAAAAATACAAGCGTAATAAATATTATTCATCTAATTGAGACTATTGAACAAATCAGTTCGCATCGATGGATGCAAACGTTTTTGAGTCTTTATTTCCTACTATTTTCAGAAGTTGTTTTACATTGTAGTTAATGGTAATATTTTTTAGTGACTCGACAATAATAAAGGGTTTAAATTCATATTGGGTGAGGGGTAAGACCCCTCAAAAACTAATAGAGGGGGACAAAACTAAAAGTTGCACAATACGCAATTAATTATCAAAATACATTCAGTAAATTTAATCCATAATCTGCTAGCTTAGTAGATGACATTAACAACAAAAAATAGTATTAACACGAATGGCGTTGTTAACGCTCAAAGATAAATAAATTTTCCCCACTAGCCTAAAAAATATGCAAATTTCCCGGAAAACCCCTAATTCAACAGTAGTAAGAAATATAAGCGTGTGAACAGAGAAAATTTATTGAATTAGGAGTTGAGAAAGTTTAGAAAGATAAAATTGCATCTACCAAGATTCACGCCAATACTTTTGTCCTCTCAATCAGATGACAAGACAAAAGATAAACTTTTACGTTTCACTTACTAACAAGCTATAAGCCAAGTTTTCTCCATTCATCGGATGGAATCTTGACACAAAGTTTTGCAGTTAATAGGACTGGGTAGCTAACAAACTTGATTAAAAACTTGATTGTTTTTAATTAAAGGTTTGTACATGGAAAGAATCATCAGGTCAAATGCAGTCGAAACCTCAAGCCAAGGGGACAGTTCAGTAATGAATCTATATAATTTCTATCCCTACTACAACTTAGCTCTTGCCAAAACTAGTTTCCTAGGGAAGTTATCAGCCAAAATCACTAAAACTCTGCTCAACAGTACCAAGGCAAAGCTTAAACAGCAGAGAAGTTTCAGCCTGAGTCTTTGCCACTCAAAACTACCAGAGCCAATTAGAGTTTGGGAAAGTTACGTACACGCTTGTTGATTGATGGATTTTTATCCTTCGTAAACATCATACATACACTATTGCTGATAATTTCCCAGAAGCGATTTAACAGCTGCAAAAAGGCTAGTGCAGTCTGTACACCTCAATTGAAAAACCAACAATCGCAGAAACTTAACTAGTTTACTTCATCCAAGATAATTAAACACTATGATGAACCAAGATATTGCTGGTATTAGTAGCAACTTAGATAAAACAGTAAAGGCTCAACAATTTGACAAAGTAGTTGAAGCAATTCTTGCTGGAAAGTATTCCTGGGCATGCGTTTTAATGCTGCGATTTGCTGGCTATAATCCTCTCCATTACATTCCATACCGCACCTATAATCGATTGCTCAAAGAAAACTCTCAAGCCAACAGAACAAAACAACAGCAAAGTGAAAATCTAAAAATTCTGAAACAGACGAATGATTCCAGGTCTGATAGTAATGTATCATCAAGCTGCTTAAGCAAAATTAAAGACCTAGCTTATCTAGAAGTTGTTGGGAAACAAAAAACAGAAATTCGTGGTGGTAGTTTAGACCAGAGATTGACACATCAAATTAACGAACATCAATCAAGCAAATTACCATTAAAAGCAGAAAGTGTTCAAGATATTTCCTTGAAATCTTGTGGATTCAATTAAAAAGTATTTTGAATCAGTAAATTCTTCCCTAGACTTGATTGAGTCTCTGAGAACCTGCTGTGCTAATTTTAAATTTATAGCATGGCAGGTTTTTTATAGGAATTATTAATTTGACAATTTTTTGGAAAAATCTGCCAAAATGGCAAATATATACTGATGGGATTGGTAAACTAATAACAATTACAACTTCAAATACAATAGAGGTGATTGGTAAGGAAGTTAATTTTAAAAAATAAAATCGATGATTATGTTCTGACTATGAAATAAATCAAACTGATTACTGTTATAGTCAGCATTTCATGTAGTAAATAACTTCTACACTAAGACAGATGATCCAACTGTTGCTACTGGTGGTTCTTTTTCTGAGGAAGTCGAAGCAAAGAAAATTTGGGGAGGTGGATTCCCCCAATCCAAATTTTATACAGCTTTCACCGACTGCAGACGGTGTGAGTAATGCTTATAAAATTTCCTATCCTGTGGTTGGTGTTGCTTTATTAATAAAGCAAACGCTTAACATCAATACTAGGAACGGAAACAGAAAAGTTGCAGTAAAATCGTTGTCTTAGCTGGTAGAACTAGTAGCTCATACGCTTCTCTTTCGACTATTGTAATCCTAGTCCTCCCAACCTGGATTATCTCTGGTTTCTAAATTTTCAATTTATATAGCAACTACTGGAAGTTCACAACTTGATAGCTTCCAGTTTTTTTATTTATCGAGCGTAAATAAAAATAAGGTGAGCAATTTGCCCACCTTATTTTTTGCGGAAAATGATTACAGCGCTTCCCGCTATTATGCAATAGACTTTTTCTCCTTGCCTCTCTCTTAGTATCGCTTTCAGCTATGAGGTACATCCTCATAGCTGCCGAAAGTGCTGTAATCCAAAAATGAATTAAACCTTTGCTAATTCTGGAGTAGGACGCTTGCTGTTGCGAATTGCTGTAATAGCTTCAGCATAATCCTTAGCGTTAAATACAGCTGAACCGGCGACGACCGCATTAGCTCCCGCTTCTAAAACTTGCCAGGTATTGTTTGCCTTCAGTCCTCCATCCACTTCAATCCAGGGGTCAAGACCACGTTCATCACATATTTGGCGCAGCTTACGGATTTTTGGTAGTACACCTGGGATAAAGCTTTGACCACCAAAACCAGGGTTTACGCTCATAATTAGTACTAAATCGCACAAATCTAGAACATATTCAATTAGCTCTAGAGGAGTACCAGGATTAAGTACAACTCCAGCTTTCTTACCAAGCTCTTTAATTTGTCCCAAGGTGCGATGCAGGTGTGGGGAAGCATTATGCTCTGCATGTACGGAGATAATATCAGCACCCGCCTTAGCAAATCCCTCTACATACTTTTCTGGCTCCACAATCATCAAGTGGACATCCAGTGGCTTGGTCGTAACCGGACGAATCGCCTCCACAATAAGAGGGCCTATCGTAATATTAGGTACGAAACGACCGTCCATGACATCAACATGAATCCAATCTGCTCCTGCGGCGTCTACGGCGCGAATTTCGTCACCCAGACGACTAAAATCGGCTGATAGGATAGATGGAGAAATTACAATGGGCTTTTGAGATAGGTTTTGGGTCATGGCTAGTGGGTTTTTAAGCGTCCTCGTCTGTACGCATTGTAACAAAACATTGAGCAAGACTCATAATTTTGGATTTTAGATTTTAGATTTTTCCTTCAATCCCAAATCCAAAATTCAAAATCTAAAATTGAATGACAAATGACAAATGACAAAAAAACTAACGTGGATAATTTGTGGATTAAGTGCTTCTTGTCTGAGTGTGCCAGTTATTGCTTCAGCCTTAGAATCTGCATTAGGAACTAACGGCATTGATGCTCTGAAGCTACACCAAACTCCTTATAATTTAATCGGTCGTAAGATTGCTATTGGTCAAGTGGAAATTGGCCGACCGGGAATGTTTGGGTGGGATAAGGCGGTTTCTAGAAATCGTGCTATATCTTTAGCGGCGGTGTTCTTACGCAATGGCCCAGCTAAATCCAATAATGGTGTTGACCCTCATGCCTACAATGTCGCGGGTATGATGGTCAGTCAAGACAAAGCTTTACCAGGAGTTGCTCCGGGAGCGCGACTGTATTCCTCGGCAGTGGGTTCTACTAAAAACATGGGTCAACCAGAAGAGTGCTTATCAGCCCAGCACATAGCGCTACAAAATAATGGTGATGTCCGTGCCATTAACTTTAGCTTTGGTGAACCTCTGAGCCGTGATCCTCGACCTGATGCTACTTTAGATGGCAATGCTTTACTCACTTTATGTGTTGACTGGTCTAGTCGCGTTCATGATGTTTTGTATGCGATCGCAGGCAACCAAGGTAAAGGCGGTATTCCCATTCCTACAGATAATTTTAACGGAATGAACGTGGCTTTTTCATCCCGCCGGGGGGGAGTTTTTAACAAAGTAGACGTGGCTAATTTAGCTGGTGCTAACCAAGGAGCGAGTGCAAGGCTAGCTGGTAAGGAGTTTAATCTTGATGGGCGTCGCGCTATCAGTTTAGTTGCTCCTGGCAATAATATTTCTTTGCTCAATCCAGATGGGAAATTGAAAAAGGTTACAGGTACGAGTTTTGCCGCACCTCAAGTTACTGCTACTGTTGCTCTATTGCAAGAACTTGCTGACCGGCAGATGCGGACAAAACAACGCAACTGGAGCATCGATGCTCGGCGTCATCAAGTCATGAAAGCTGTATTGCTAAATTCAGCAGACAAAATTCTAGATAGTGGCGATGGCTTGCAACTAGGAATGACCCGAACGCTAATTGATAAACAAAATCAAAGCTGGCTAGATTCTGATGCTTACAAAGATTCAAAGATTCCCTTAGATGCCCAAATGGGAGCCGGTCATTTAAATGTATTTCGTGCTTACCAGCAATTTAGTAGTGGTCAATGGCAAGCATCAGCTGCGGTGCCAGCTATTGGTTGGGATTATCGCACAGTAGATGTTGGAGCATCTGTTGACTATATATTAGCAAAACCTTTAAAGCAGGGAAGTTTTGTTGCTGTCACCCTGAGTTGGGATCGATTGGTGGAACTCAACGATAAAAATAAAAACCAGCAATATGACGTGGGCGAAGATTTTCGCGATCGGGGTTTGAATAATCTCGACCTTTATCTGGTAAAGTCTGATGCTCCAAATTCAGATGCTGGTGTAGTTTGCTCCTCAGTTAGCCAAATTGATAGTGTAGAACATATTTTTTGCCCCGTTGCTGTTGCTGGCAATTACAAAATCCGCGTCCAGTTTCGTCAAAAGGTCAATGAAGCGACTCAAGATTATAGTTTAGCTTGGTGGAGTGTGCCTATTAATTAAACTTGGGACTGGGGATTGAGAAGATTTGAATGGGGATTTAGACTCCAACCAAATCTTACTCATATTTTATTTTATTCCCCAGTACTCTCTTCGTGGAGCAACTGCTATCCCTAACAAGCTGTGCTGTTTCGTGTAGTGTCTCATAGAGAAGTTAAGGTTTTACGCCTTTCCCGCCACCACTGAATTTTTGACCAAAAGTTCCACTGCTGCTTGATATTGCAGATCCGCTTCTGTACCAATCTGTTCGCGGTTAATGGCTGCTTGGGAAATCACTTGATCTGGTTTAATACCTAGTTTGTTAATATCCCGGTGTTGAGGAGTTTCATACTTAGCAATTGGTACTGCCAAGCCCGAACCATCTGATAATTCAAAT
>JBGTMK010000629.1:0-2282 GCA_041743605.1 Nostoc sp. | reverse complement strand
TAATCATTGAATTCATCAATCCCGATTACTTCTTCTCCTTGTTGTAGCAAAAGGTCTACCAAGTGAGAACCAACAAATCCGGCAGCTCCAGTAACGATAATTTTAGCCATGTTGCCGATTTTTATATTCCTGATTAATCTCTATATTCACAAGTTAATAATTATAAAAGGCTTGCACAAGTGTGAGAATTGATGGAAAAATTGATCCGCGAGAGCTGAATAGGCATTCTCATTTTGCAAGAGACGCACGAGGAAATCAGTGAAAGTTTTAGTTGTTGGCAATGGAGGGCGTGAACACGCTCTAGTATGGAAACTGTTGCAATCTAAGCAAATTGAGCAAGTTGTCTGTGTACCAGGGAATGGAGGCACAGCAAGTATGGAACGTTGCCATAACTTGCCTCTAGCAGTAGATGATTTTGAAGGCATGAGCCGATATGCTCAAGAACATGGCATAACTCTGGCAATAATTGGCCCAGAAGTCCCCTTGTCTAAAGGAATCACAGATTACCTCCAAGACAAAGGATTGATGGTATTTGGCCCAGTCAGAGCCGGAGCGCAAATTGAGGCGAGTAAAGCTTGGGCAAAAGCTCTGATGCAAGAAGCGGGGATTCCGACGGCACGGGCTGCGGTATTCACTGAAGCGGGGGCAGCAAAATCTTACATCAAATCTCAAGGAGCGCCAATTGTTGTCAAAGCTGATGGCTTGGCAGCTGGTAAGGGTGTAACGGTAGCTGAAACACTTGAACAGGCAGAAATTGCCGTTGATGCGATTTTTCAGGGACAATTTGGCAGTGCTGGTGAATTTGTCGTCATTGAAGAATGTTTAGTAGGGCAAGAAGTATCAGTTTTAGCTTTAACCGATGGGTTAACGATTCGACCCTTGTTGCCAGCTCAAGACCACAAGCGAATTGGTGATGGCGATACAGGGGAAAATACTGGTGGGATGGGAGCCTACAGCCCAGCACCTATTGCTACGCCAGAGTTGATGGCACGTATTCAAACAGAAGTATTAGAAAGAGCGATCGCTACCTTACGAGCTAAAGGCATTGATTACCGAGGCATACTGTATGCTGGATTAATGATTGCACCCGATGGTGACTTGAAGGTTTTGGAATTTAATTGTCGTTTTGGCGATCCAGAAACCCAGGTGATTTTGCCACTGTTAGAAACACCCCTAGAAGAATTGCTTCTAGCCTGTGTACAACAACGATTAAGTGAATTACCACCCATCGCTTGGAAAAAGGGAACATCTGCCACTGTCGTTGCCGCTTCAGGTGGTTATCCAGGAGAATATAATAAAGGCCTAGTTATTACTGGCATTCAGGAAGCAGAAAAAACAGGAGCAACTGTATTTCATGCAGGTACAAAATTGAACCAGCAACAACAAGTAGTCACAGATGGGGGACGAGTATTAAATGTGACTGGAATTGGAGAAAATTTTGAGGAAGCGATCGCTCAAGCCTACGCAGGAATCAAATATATTCAGTTTGAGGGGATATATTACCGGAGAGATATTGGGCATAGAGTAGCGAGTGGAAAGCAGGGGGAGCAAACTCCATAAGCATTAAAACTCAAGGGTTAACCAAGTAGATATTGTTGCTTTTAAATCTTCTATAGGTTTACCCGATTAATCGTTAAGCTTATAAAAGCTTTTTTAATTTTCCCATCTCCCTCTCTCCCCTAACATATTTGCCGAATTAACTGTTAATTTTTTAGTTGTTGGGCTTTATAACAAAGATTACTAACAACTTTATTTAAGATGCTAAGTCTGTTAAAAACAATTCGAGATGCGATCGCTAGTTGGTGGTCGGAGTTCACACTCCAGACCAAATTATTAGCTGTAGCTACAATGGTAGTCTCATTGGTGATGAGTGGTCTGACCTTCTGGGCTGTGAATACTATTCAGCAAGATGCGCGGATGAATGACACCCGCTTCGGGCGTGATTTAGGGCTGCTGCTTGCTGCCAATGTTGCCCCCCTAGTCGCTGATAATAATCTGACTGAGGTTGCCCAATTTTCCCAACGCTTCTACAGCAGCACCTCTAGTGTGCGCTATATGCTCTACGCTGACGAAAGTGGGGAAATCTTTTTTGGCATTCCTTTTTGGGAAGCGGAGGTAGAAAACTCCCTCACCATTAAACGGCGAATACAACTGCCAGAAGACTACCCTGGTGATGGAGAAAAGCCGATGGTGCGGCAACACACCACTCCAGATGGAACAGTCACCGATGTATTTATTCCCCTGATCGTCAATAAAAAATACTTAGGTGTATTAGCGATCGG
>JBGTMK010000628.1:0-4452 GCA_041743605.1 Nostoc sp. | reverse complement strand
ACTTAGAAATTGAAAATATTACACGAGGCAAGAAAGTTATGGTGCTGCTCTACCTCGATTTTTTAGACTTGCTGCAAGACCGAGAACAAGCTCTGGTTCAACAGGTAATTGTCGAAAGTACTAATTCGCTATTTGGTATCGATCCAGGCAGCACCAGTATTACTTTTTTAACCCACAACAATGCAGAAAAACAGATAACTAGAACAAGAGTGACATTTTTTATTTTGGGTTCCAGTGAGAACTCTTTGCAATTACGCAAACGCTTGTTGGAATTAGCAAATGAAAAAATTTCTAAAAAGCTAGTTACTAATGGAATTAAATTCACGCTGCAAGAGCCAACAATTTATGTAGAATCGCCTGTGACTCTTTGAGTATCAATCTTGGCATTTTTTATTGGTTTTGATAGGCTAGATTGATGAAAGTAACTCACTAAGTACTTCTATAGGAATC
This sequence comes from Nostoc sp., assembly GCA_041743605.1. Classification (GTDB taxonomy): domain Bacteria; phylum Cyanobacteriota; class Cyanobacteriia; order Cyanobacteriales; family Nostocaceae; genus Nostoc. The sequence goes on along the minus strand of JBGTMK010000628.1, from coordinate 4,002 downwards.
CTATTGAATTGGGGAAAACTCATACCAATAGTAGGTTTACGTAATTAAGGTTATAGTATCAGTAAACTTACTAGGAATTAACCCAGAGTCCTAGATTATGTACTAATGAATTCTGAGAGATAACTAAATTAATTAATAATAAAATGAGGAGTGACTGGTGAGGAATCAAGAAAACCAAAAAGATTTAATTTTAAAAATTAAAAAATCTAGAAGATTATTTATTTTAAGTTGTGAAATTGTAATTTTAAATTTATTGAGTGTTTTGCCAGTAACGGCAGCAACCGAAGAACCCGTATTAAGCGTAGTGTATGGCCAAGAAAATGCAAATCAATGGACAGGGATCAGCGATCGCTTACAGGCAATAGGGGTGAAATATTGTGTAATTCCTCTAAATGATGTCAAGAGTATGGGAGATTGGGGCGATCGCCGGGTATTGTTTTTGCCAAACGTTGAGACATTAACACCAACCCAAGCGATCGCTCTAGAAGAATGGATGAGTAAGGGCGGGCGTTTGATTGCCAGTGGCCCCGTAGGTAGTTTGTCATCGCCAGGAGTACGACAGTTATTGCGATCGCTCTTGGGAGGTTATTGGGGATTCAGCCTCAGCGAAACAGAACAGATTCAAGCTGCAAAAACCAAGATCCCAGAATGGGCAAATCAAACTGAACTCTTTGGCAAAGTGCGCGGCGGCGTTGTGATTCCTAACGATATGGGCGCTCAATCTCCTGCTGTTTGGAATTCCAAAGATAATCCGGCCGCAGTCGTGACAACTGAGCGTTCCACCTTTTTGGGCTGGCGTTGGGGAACAGATACAGCTTCAGCCGCCGAGTTAGATAATGCCTGGTTAAAAGCTTCTATCAATCACTATCTGACAGCGCCAGCACCATCAAATAGGATGAAAAAAATAGCCGGAGGTTCCCAAAACTGCTCTACAACTGTGGCAGCTGCGCCGAGAGAGCAGGGGGGCAGGGGGGCAGGGGGGCAAAGGAGCAATTTATCTCCCTCATCTCCTCCTCCTAAAACTGCCACTGCTCCCATCCCTAGAGCGCTTCCTATGGTCAAACCCCCAACTTCTCAGGAGGCTATTGATCAATTGGAAGAAGCGGTGCGTCTGGATGTGGCACCAAACTCCAATGAGCCGATTGACAACAACCAAGCGATCGCTCTCCAGCAAGAGCTAGAAAATCTCATTGGTCGAGTGGAAAGTGCCCATTTAGCAGTGTTAGCCGATGCGGCCAATGTTGGCGAAACGATATCCGAAGAAAAGCAGTCTTCAAGTGTCAAAGAGCAACCGTTACAATTAGCCTCAACCCAACTGCGATCGCTAGGCACGAGTAAAGAGCAAGCCTTGGCACAAGCAAGGCTAATTGCCAAAAACTTACCTCAATTGATTGCTCAAAAAAACTACGCTCTAGCTCGTCAGCAGTGGCTAGTCGCTAAAAAGACCTTGTGGCAGCAGTTTCCTGTTGATCGGAAACTAGCTCAACCAGAAATTCGCGCAGTTTGGTTAGATCGGGGGACGATTGTTCGTGCTGGTAGCAAAGCGGGACTAACACAGATTTTTGATCGCCTCGCCCAAGCTGGGATTAATACCGTTTTCTTTGAAACTGTTAACGCTGGCTATACTATTTATCCGAGCCAAGTTGCAAAAGAGCAAAACCCATTAATTCGTGGCTGGGATCCATTGGAAGAGGCGGTCAAATTAGCCCATGAGCGAGACATGGAATTACACGCTTGGGTTTGGACTTTTGCTGCTGGGAACCAACGTCACAATGAAATTCTCAACATTAATCCTAATTATCCAGGGCCAGTACTGGCGGCTCATCCCGATTGGGCAAACTACGATAACCTTGGCAACATGATTCCCATTGGTCAGGGTAAGCCATTTTTCGATCCAGCCAACCCCGAAGTGCGGCAGTACTTGCTCAAACTGTATGAGGAAATTGTCACTAAATATAAAGTGGATGGTCTACAGCTAGACTACATTCGCTATCCTTTCCAAGACCCATCAGCAGGTCGAATCTATGGCTATGGCAAAGCTGCAAGAGCGCAATTTCAGCAACTTACTGGTGTAGATCCAGTGAATATTTCCCCTAGCCAAGCAGACTTGTGGCAAAAGTGGACGAAATTTCGCACCGAGCAAGTTGATAGTTTTGTCGCCCAAGCATCACAACAGTTACGGCAAAAGCAACCGAATTTGATTTTGTCGGTTGCAGTATTTCCTTTGCAGGAAGCAGAACGGATTCAGAAAATTCAACAAAACTGGGAAACTTGGGCAAGGCGTGGGGATGTAGATTTAATTGTTCCTATGACTTATGCTCTGGATACTTCTCGCTTCCAACGACTGGCCCAACCCTGGATTGCATCTAAACAATTGGGAGCTACCTTGTTAGTGCCGGGAATTCGCTTACTTTCTTTGCCAACAATCGGGGCATTCGATCAACTCCAATTGGTAAGGGATTTGCCAGTTAGTGGTTATGCACTTTTTGCCGCAGAGAATTTTAACAACGATCTACAAAAAGTTTTTAGTAGTACTCAAGGTAGGGTTCAATCCACAAAAAGTGAACCGATTCCTCACCGCCAACCTTTTCAAACTGCTGCCATCCGTTACACCGCGCTGCAACGAGAATGGAAATTTATTCTCCAAAATGACCAAGTACAAAGACCGGCTCAGAAAATATCAGATTTTAACAACCAGGCAGAAGTTTTACGCAGTGCTTTAAATCAGCTTGCCGCTTCCCCTTCTCCTAGTAAGTTATTAGTAGCTAGAGCCTCTCTAACTCGGTTCCAGTCTCAATTTCGGGTATTGATGAGCCAAGAACTTAAGTCGAATTCCTATCAAGTCAAAGTTTGGGAAAATCGGCTAGTGACTATAGAAAGGCTATTGCGTTACGGCGAACGGCGGGTGCAGTTGCGTCCTTAGTGAAGAGACAGGGAGAATGTATCGAACAAGTTGCAAAAAAATTGTAGTAGCGCGACAGGCTTAAAATGTTGAGTTTTAAAAACTCACGAAAACCAAAATCCATTCATGAACAGAATTACTCAACCCAATAAATTAAGCTTACCGCGCTAGTAGTGGTCTGTCCCATTAGTTCTGAAGGGTTATAAAAGTTTGTAGTAAGGACTTTAGTCCTGGATTTTTAAGCACTTAAGTGCTTACTACAAACCTTGCAAAATTAATGGGACAGACCAGTGGGTTGGGTGGAGGCTTTGCGCATTGGTGTCAACTTAACGTGAAACTGCACGTCCACCAGGAATTGAAATTCCTGGCTCATAGCCGAAGTCATCTAAAGATGACTAAATATCCCCAAAATCTTGAGTCTACTTCAGTAGACTTTCTTCTGTTAGGCGGGAACTTCAGTTTCCGACGGGCACTCAAGCCAAGTGAGAAGCCATTTCTAGCTTAAGTTGACACCAATGGGCTTTGCGTAACCCAACATTCTGATAAGTAGATAAACAAAATTAATGACACAATGTCATTGCGAATGCAGCCAAGCGAAATGAAGCAATCGCAAGGGCTGGGATTGCTTCTCTACGAGACGCTACGCGAACATAATGACTGTAATTAATTTTGCTGCGTAGTTACTTATATGTTGGGTTGCACCTAGCTCAATGTATGAGGACTGGAGGCTCCGCCTCCAATAAGCATTCCCAGTCAGTAGGAACGAGATACATGGGAAATTGAGCTTTTTTCGACTTGTGTGTACAGGGTAGCCTACAAGAAAAGAGGCTTTGAATTCTTCCCATTCCCTTGTAGAGAATGGGGCTGGGAGGTTAGGTTTTCCAGATGACGTGAAAAATCGCCCTATTTACAAGGAATTGTCTGCCAATATGCCAATATATTAAATATTTATCTAATATGCGTCACAATTAATACTGCCACCAAAATTCATTGATAAACTACAATTTCTTGTAGGTCTACTGTAGTCAGGGACAGCCAATTGTGGCACCTTGGATCTTTAGTGGCTACAAGCACCTTGGAACGGGAATTAAGGAACTTCC
>JBGTMK010000627.1:0-2048 GCA_041743605.1 Nostoc sp. | reverse complement strand
TATAGGCTATAGTATTGCTGGGAGTCTCTAAGGAAGCAATAAAGTTGTGAGGAATTCTGGTGTTTTGCCACCCTGCTTGGTTTTAGATCCACTGTTGCGTGCCTGGTTGATGGAGGATATTGGCAGGGGCGATCGCACTACAAATACGCTACTAGTAGAAAATGTGACGTTAGGCTCTGCTAAATGGATCGCTAAGGCTTCCGGGATAATTGCTGGCTTACCAGTTGCAGCTAGGGTCTTTCAGATTTTGAATGAAAAAGTCAGCTTTGTGGCGGTTGCGGCTGAAGGTGCATGGTGTGAGCCGGGACAGGTAGTAGCTGAAATTCATGGTTCGCTGGATGCGCTGCTGATGGGGGAACGGGTGGCGCTCAATTTGGCTATGCGGTTGAGTGGGATTGCCACGCTCACTAATATATATGTAGAGAAAATTGCAGATTTACCTGCTCAGTTGGTGGATACGCGTAAAACTACGCCAGGGCTGAGACTGTTGGAAAAGTACGCGACTGCTTTGGGTGGGGCGATTAATCACCGTATGGGTTTGGATGATGCAGTGATGATTAAGGATAATCACATTGCGGCTGCTGGGGGAATTGGAGAAGCTGTTATGCGTATTCGTTCTCAGATTCCTTATCCCTTGACTATAGAGGTTGAGACAGAAAGTTTAGAGCAGGTGAAAGAAGCTTTGAAGTATAAGGCTGACATTATTATGTTGGACAATATGCCTTTGGATATGATGCATCAGGCGGTGGAGTTGATTCGCCAGCAGGATAGCCGAGTGAAAATTGAAGCTTCGGGGAATGTGACTTTGGAAACGATTCGCGCCGTGGCGGAAACGGGTGTTGACTATATTTCTAGCAGTGCGCCGATTACTCAATCGAAGTGGTTGGATTTGAGTATGAGGATTGTACTTTAAATATCATGAGGTGAATCACCCTATTGCAAAGTCGCTGTAATGTCGCATTTTTGGAGGATCAAAGCCTAAAACAATGTCTTCTTTGGGGACACCGAGTTCAACTAACTGGTTTGCAATCCCAACTTCAGTACTATACTTGTTGAATCCAAATTTTGCTATGTGATGATGTCGAGGGCAAGGACAGTGCCATACAGTCGCTTTGAGCCGCGCCAACCAACGTAGACTAGTTGGTAGTGGTCGCGTTCGGTATCGAAAATAGTTTGGGCTTGGATGCGATCGTCCCACACGAGTTTGGCACGTTCTGTTAGCAGGTTTTGGATATGTTGTCGGTATTCGTATGACGGTAGCCATTGTTGAATTACCCCCCATCAATATTGTAAATCAACAACAGAAGTTGGTTTTGCTGAACGAGTCCCTGAATAAAGGGAGTTACAAAAAATCGCTCGTAAATATTGCTGGACACTGCTAGATATAAAACTCGTTTTGGATCTTGAATACTTAAAGCTACCCTATATGCTATGAATTATCCCAGCGCTCCGTAAAATTCTGAAATCTTGGATGGGCCAAGGAAACTTTTGATTTCTACAGCAATTTTTAGCCCTTCCCTTTCAGCCGCAATCACTTTTTCTGCACCGAGGTCTATGGCAATATCAAATGTACCAGCTTGCAAGGGATAGGTATCATGAGTGATCAATCAACAATCTCTCTGGAGAGCGGTTTTAACAACTTCATGAAAAGCATCTTTAGCAGACACAGTTTAAATTTCATTTGTGGATAAAATATTTAAAATCGATTGATAGGACAGAAATAATCATTTTCTCAAGGATAGCACTTTATTTATGTGGGGTATCACTTTACTTTACCTCATCTAGTGATGATACAGATTGCTTTAGTCTCAACGAGGAATTAAAATTTATACATCTGAGTTAAGTAGGGACACTACAATCCAATCGCATTTTCAATAAAGGAAAATAATTATATGTCTAGTAGTAGCTCTAGTGAAAAGATTGCATCACAGATTGCTATATCATCATCAAAAATCGCTTTGACGGCTTTTGAGCGTCACATAGAGGAAAAGCTCAATGAGAAGACAGAAAAGCAAGAAACTGGTAACTCGAAGCCCAAGCTTAACATC
>JBGTMK010000626.1:0-3688 GCA_041743605.1 Nostoc sp. | reverse complement strand
TATAGGCTATAGTATTGCTGGGAGTCTCTAAGGAAGCAATAAAGTTGTGAGGAATTCTGGTGTTTTGCCACCCTGCTTGGTTTTAGATCCACTGTTGCGTGCCTGGTTGATGGAGGATATTGGCAGGGGCGATCGCACTACGATTCAATCTTGTCAGTCCCATAAACACTTGTAATCTAAGTAATAAATAAAGTGCATAAGGTAGTGGCGTGTAGCTGCGAGAGTACGGCACCATTTCAAGTTCTACAGGAATTGCAGGTTATTAAATTCGCCTCCCGAAGTACGAACTTTGCAAGTAAATGAAGTACTTGCAAAGTGCTGTATGACTCTCATAGCACTATCTAAAATTCAAATAATCTTAGGTTCATGCTTTGGGAAACCTTTACGGCGGTTTCCTTTGCCTACCCATTCTTCCTTAATTAATTCATTGAATTGTTGTAATCGCTAACAAAAAACATCTTCATTTCCTTATGTTACTAAAAGACGTACACACTTACGGACTACTTGTACTGATGTATAGATTGCAGCCATTGTAAGTGTTTAACGAACGAAAACTTAGTATTTTTTGGGAGTGTTTAGTTATTAATATTACAACAATCACAGGAAAAATTAATTTATACTAAAGCAAGTCATTTACTGAGATTTATTTCCTGGTTCATTAACTTTCTCTGTTGTAGGAAATATTTGGCGATCGTAGCTTGTGCTTTCTTGAGTCAGAGCGATCGCACTAAAGAAGATGGCACTTCCTACAGCCAAGGCTACCATAGGACGCTTGAGCAAGACAAAATCTCTGATAATCCTCGCTAAAGGTCGGCTTTGGCGACGTAGCGCCGAAGACATCATCAACTGTCTCCAAGTAAATGGATCGCGGACATAATGACCACTCTGGCAAACTACTAGCCTTTCCTGGCAATAGGGACAGCAAAACAAACCCATGCGCCTTTTAACTGGTTTGGGCGTAGCATTTCTTTGGCAAATTGGGCAAGTAACATAATGATTATCAAAGGTGTGTATATTCATTTACCTCGTCCGCCTAGTCCATTTACTCGCTCTATAACAATAGCTATATTGAATTGGGATTAATGTACGATCCTAAGATCAGGCATAGATCATACATATATTGTATTACTACCAAGGATGGCTCGATGGTCGCAACACGAGTATAGCTAGATTTCAGCAAGGATGACTTCTAGTTAATGTTTACGGGTGCGTCCACCCAGCCCACAAAAACTCTGTTATCTTCTAGAAAAAATAGTGTTGGCGCTCACTCGCACCTCACTAATCGCAGCTACATCCAAGCTAGGTATCCCTGACCCTTAAATAATAATTGTCTCCTATTTAACTATTCTCCCCACAAAAATTTTGCACAATGACATTTTTTGCTAAAGCTTTGTAAATCAAGCAAATAAAGTCTACTTGTCTGGTTGCCAAATAATGGCTCACAATGAGAAGTAACAGATAAAAATTTAAATTTTTTCTTACGTTTACCCCGCCTCTCAATGACTCTCTTGCCTCCCACTCAACTGAGGAAGGTAACGGAACAACCTGCCTTTCCTACACCTTCCGCTCGTTTAGCTTACCTAATTAATCGTTTTCAACCATCTCCAGAAACCGTCGTACTATTTTTAGCCATGCTTATTGGCGGTGGTACTGGTATGGGTGTAGTCACCTTTCACTATTTAATCCAGTTGATTCACCAGCTGATGCTGGAAAATTTAATGGGTCAAATTGGCGTCTGGGGTGCTTGGACTCTAGCTTGCGTTCCCACTCTTGGCGGGTTAATCGTTGGCTTGATGCGCTGGCGCACTCAAGATTTTGGTCCTGGACTTTCATCTCTCATCGCCGCTTCTCAGGGAAAAGAGATTAGGCGACCACTAAGACCAGTTACAAAAATGCTGGCCGCATCTGTTTCTTTAGGGAGCGGTGCTTCTTTGGGGCCAGAGGGGCCAAGTGTAGAAATTGGCGCAAATTTTGGGATGTTGTTCTCTGTGATTCTCAATGTATCTCAAGAACGACAACGTTTGCTGTTGGGTGCTGGGGCAGCTGCTGGACTTGCAGCAGGATTTAATGCTCCTATTGCTGGAGTCTTTTTTGCCCTAGAGGTAGTGATGGGAGCTACATCTTTTGCTACTTCTGCTGTGAGTGTGGTGTTGCTAGCAGCGGTGGTAGCAGCATTAGTTGCCCAAATAGGTTTGGGGGCACAACCTGCTTTTGATTTACCTGTTTACCAAGTCCGCAGTCCTTTAGAATTACCCCTTTACCTGGGGTTGGGTTTAGGAGCCAGCCTAGTTTCTCTGGCTTATACTCAATCAATTCGTTTAGCAAAGGCCTGCTTTGCTGGGAAAGTTCCAGGTTTTGATTTTTTGGGACGAATTCCTGAGCCAATCCATCCAATTATTGGCGGTGTGATGATTGGCGCAGTTGCTTTGCACTTTCCGCAAATTCTCGGCGTGGGTTATGAAACTGTGGAAGCAATGCTTCAGGATGTGGAGTTTCCACTCTATTTGTTGATGGTGCTGTTGGTGGTGAAGTTATTGATGACTGCAATTAGTGCGGGTAGTGGTTTCATCGGCGGTTTGTTTGCACCAGCAATGTTTTTAGGTGCTTCTTTTGGTTCAGCTTACGCCAAGATTTTGGCTGTGGCATTCCCGGCAATTTGCGATCAAATGGCAGCTCCCCCAGCTTACGCAATGGTAGGAATGGCAGCAGTACTGGCTGCTAGTGTCAGAGCGCCGTTAACGGCTATTTTAATGCTGTTTGAATTAACCCGCGACTATCGTATTGTTTTACCGTTGATGGCAGCTGTAGGTTTGAGTGTTTGGCTAGTGGAAAGGATTAAACCAACTTTTAACTCTAACTCTAATCTACAACAAATTGGTCTTTCGGCATTGAAAGATGAACAAGCAGAAATTGTGCAGCAAATTTTGGTAGAAGATGCTATGTATCCCTGTCCAAAAAAGTTATCTGCAACCCTTGGGGTGTTAGATGCGGCTGTAGAAATGACCCGCGATCGCGTCCGCAGTGCTTTAGTAATTGATGAAGCAGAACAATTAGTTGGTATACTTTCTCTAGAAGATATTAACCGTGCCCTTGCTCTTTGGCAAACTTACCCAAATTCTCTAACTGAAATTCCAGATAATTTATCCAGTCAAACTCTTATAGACATTTGCACTACTGAAATCCTTTACGCGTGGCAAGATGAACTCTTATCTGAAGCTTTAGACCGGATGAGTCTTAGAGGTTTGCATCAATTACCAGTGGTAGCACGAGATCAACCCGATCGGATTTTAGGTTTACTAGAAAGAGAACAAATTGCATTAACCTGCAATTTAGCAGTAACGCGCAAGGCACTTCGCCACTATTTACCCGTTTTACCCACCACAGATATAGTCATTAGTCATTAGTCATTGGTCATTGGTCATTGGTTTTCACAAATGACTAATGACAAAGGACAATTGACTGTTGACTAATGACCATTTATTAAGCCGTAGCTTCTATGGTTTCATCATCTTCCCGATCTTCTGGATCTACTTGTCTCAGACGAATGTGCTTTTTGCCTAAAGTGATCAGAAACTCATCTCCTGGTTTCAGATTCATCTGTTTTGTATAAGCTGAACCTATAAGTAAGTTACCATTCGATTGCACACTAATTCTATAGCTAGCACTACGTCCACCACGCCCATTAGCG
>JBGTMK010000625.1:0-3469 GCA_041743605.1 Nostoc sp. | reverse complement strand
CAGATATTGCAAAGCAAAGACAATTAGATAGACATAGAACCCGTCTTTTTATGGTAGAGATTAGCAAACGGCTTGTGAAGATTGCTAAAACTGCCATGATCCTCAATGGAGATGGGCATACTGGCATGACTCAAGGTGATAGTCTTGGGTCTATTGATAATTTAAACGAACACGTCCGCGCTCTAGCAGGACAGGGCAAACCTACAATTATTCTTACTAATCCACCTTTTGCAGGTGTTGGTGAAGGACGCATTTCAGATAAAAAAATATTAGATAACTTTAACTGTGGTCTTAAATGGACTATGCGTGATGGCAAATATCAAGCAACTTCTGAGCTTGATGATGGAGTACCACCTGAAATGTTATTTTTCGAGCGTTGCTTGCAATGGGTTGCGCCTGGTGGCAAAGTGGGGATCGTTATGCCAAAGAGCTTTCTTGATACCCAAACATACTTTCCAGCAAGACAAATTCTCTTTCGTGATGCCAGACTTTTAGGTGTAGTTAACTGTCACAAAAACACTTTTCAGCCTCATACGGGTGTTAGAACTTGTTTAGTGTTTTTTCAAAAGAACCGACTCAAAGAAAACACGCCAGATGATTATCCTGTCTTTATGGCAATCTCCAAAAAGGTTGGGCAGGATAGTGAGGGAATTCCGATCTTCAAGAAAGAAGATAATGGTTCTGATTCAGAAATTCTTGATCACGATTTAGATGAAATTCTAGATGACTATTATCGATTTCTTCAGAACCGTCTTCAACCATCTGAGTATCGTTTCTCAATCAATGTGTCTGATATTAATGGTGATCTTAGAATCAATCCTCAAGCATATCTTCCAGATTTAAATGCAACAATACGCGCACTTGAATCTCTTGATGGTTCTGATAATTGGGCGATCGCAACTTTAGGGCAGATTTGTGCTGACGTTAAGATATTCAAGGGGCCACGATTAAGAACAGAGAGCCTAATTGTTGAGACTCCTGGCGATCACATTGAACCCTACTTCACCCCATCTGCTGTTTTACAAGAAAAAGGAGATAGCGTTAAATTACTAGATTTATCAAAAGCATCTAAAAGTCAACTGTCAGCCTTAAGAGCGGTTCGTGTTTATCGCGGTGATATTCTCATTACACGATCTGGTTCTATAGGTCGTGTGGCTTACATTACTAATCGTTTGAATGGGTTAATTGTGTCTGATGACTTAATACGCGTTAGAATTCCAGATGAGGCACTTCGACTTTATGCTTATGCTTTCTTGCAATCTAAACTAGCCCTTGATCAAATGATTTTGAATGAATACGGTTCAGTTCAACAGCACCTTGAACCACATCATATTGCAAACATTATTATCGCTATACCAACTGATGAAACCGCATTAAATAGTGTTGTGGAGAAGACAAGAAGAACCATCATGCTGCGTGAGGAGCTTGAAGCATCCCAAATTGAGATGCAAAGTAGTATTATTGACTTGTTCGCTGAACCTTCTGATAGTTAGCATAATGATCGGTAGCACCTATGCAACGCCAGTTATTTCATTGTAATTAATTAACGAATGCGATTAATTTTATACAGTAAACCCGGCTGTCATTTATGTGAAGGCTTGCAAGAAAAGCTAGAAAAAATCCAAAATCTCAGTTTCGAGTTGGAAATTAGGGATATTACGACTCGTGAAGATTGGTTTGCTGCGTATGAGTATGAAGTGCCGGTACTTTATTTATCAAACCACAGAGGCGAGGAGGAAAAAGAGGCGAGTGAGAAACCATTGCCGCGTCCCTCTCCTCGTGCTAGTGTGCAGCAGTTAGAGCAAATGTTGCGGAAGTATTTAGCCAATTAGAAAAAAATAATGCAGAATAAGCGCAAGATCAAGAATGTGACGAGGTTCACAAAATGAAATTGCGGGAATTACTAACAGCGGTAGACAGTGTTGAACAATTACCTAGCCATCCAACCTTAGAGGATGTGGAAGTTAGGGGTTTGAAGACGAATTCCCATGCTTGTGGTGTGGGAGATTTGTTTATTGGGATGCCAGGAACGCGGGTTGATGGTGGGGAATTTTGGCAAAGTGCGATCGCATCGGGGGCTGTAGCTGCGATCGTTTCTCCCGAAGCTGCACAAAAAAATCCTCCCACAAATCAGGCTGTGGTCATCAGTGCAAGTAACATAACTCAAGCTTGTGCCCAAATAGCCAGTGCTTTTTACGGTTATCCGGGGCGAAAACTCAAGCTAGTGGGTGTGACTGGTACAAATGGCAAAACTACAACTACTCATCTAATTGAATTTCTCCTCAACAAAGCTAATCTAGCTACAGCTTTGATGGGAACTCTCTACACTCGTTGGGCAGGTTTTGAGCAAACTGCTGCCCACACTACCCCCTTTGCTGTGGAACTGCAACAGCAGCTAGCTGAGGCTGTAAATGCTGGTAGTGAGTTCGGGGTGATGGAAGTAAGTTCTCACGCTTTAGCCCAAGGTAGAGTATTGGGTTGTGAATTTGAGGTGGCAGTATTCAGTAATCTTACCCAAGACCATCTCGACTATCACAGCGACATGGAAGATTACTTTGCTGCCAAAGCGTTATTATTTAGCCCCGATTATCTCAAGGGACGGGCAATAATTAATGCTGATGATTCCTACGGGAAGCGGTTAATTGCCTCCTTAGATTCCCAACGAGTTTGGAGTTACAGCGTCAACGACAACAGCGCTGATTTATGGATGAGTGATTTAAATTACCAACCGAATGGTGTGAGTGGGACATTACATACACCAAAAGGTGACGTAGCTTTTCGATCGCCCCTAGTCGGACAATATAATTTAGAAAATCTTCTCGCAGCCGTAGGAGGAGTTTTACACTTAGATATAGATTTGCAGTTAGTGGCATCTGTGATACCTGAGTTCCCAGGAGTTCCCGGACGGATGGAGCGGGTACAGATTAATCCTGACCAAGATATTAGCGTGATTGTGGATTATGCCCACACACCCGATAGCTTGGAAAATTTACTGAAAGCTGCACGTCCATTTATACCGGGCAAAGTGATTTGTGTATTTGGTTGTGGCGGCGATCGCGATCGCACTAAGCGCCCAAAAATGGGTAAAATCGCTGCTGAGTTAGCTGATGTGGCAGTAGTGACATCAGATAATCCCCGGACTGAAGACCCAGAAAGGATTTTGCAAGATATTTTGACGGGAATCGCTGACACAGTGCAGCCGACTGTAATTTGCGATCGTGCGATCGCAATTCGTACCGCTATTTTACAAGCACAACCCGGTGATGGAGTGTTACTTGCTGGTAAAGGTCACGAAGACTACCAAATTCTCGGCACCGAAAAAATCCATTTTGACGACCGAGAACACGCACGCGACGCCTTACAGCAAAGAATTAACGTACAAGCTTAATTTGGGCATTGGGCACAAGAGGCACAAGGGGCAGAGGGGAAAAACTTACTGCAATTTCTCCCCTGCTCCCCTGCTCCCCTG
>JBGTMK010000624.1:0-5439 GCA_041743605.1 Nostoc sp. | reverse complement strand
TTTTGAATTCTACTTCGTCTCAATACTACTTTTTTCATGAGTGCAACACTTTACCAGCAAATTCAGCAGTTCTACGATGCTTCCTCTGGTCTGTGGGAACAGATTTGGGGCGAACATATGCACCACGGCTACTATGGCGCTGATGGCAGCCAGAAAAAAGACCGTCGTCAAGCCCAAATTGATTTAATCGAAGAACTGCTCAATTGGGCAGGGGTACAAGCAGCAGAAAATATCCTCGATGTGGGTTGTGGCATTGGCGGCAGTTCTTTATACCTGGCAGAAAAGTTTAATGCTAAAGCTACAGGAATTACTTTGAGTCCTGTACAAGCTGCCAGAGCAACAGAACGTGCCCTGGAGTCTAATTTGAGTCTGAGAACTCAATTCCAGGTAGCCAATGCTCAAGCGATGCCATTTGCTGACAATTCTTTTGAGTTGGTTTGGTCGCTGGAAAGCGGTGAACATATGCCAGATAAGACTAAGTTTCTCCAGGAGTGCTATCGGGTATTGAAGCCTGGTGGCAAGTTAATTATGGTGACTTGGTGTCATCGACCAACTGATAAGTTACCACTGACGGCAGATGAGGAAAAGCATTTGCAGGATATTTATCGAGTGTATTGTTTGCCTTATGTGATTTCTTTACCAGAGTATGAAGCGATCGCACTTCAACTTCCATTACATAATATTCGCACCACCGATTGGTCAACTGCCGTCGCTCCCTTTTGGAATGTAGTAATTGATTCTGCATTCACTCCCCAAGCGCTTTGGGGTTTACTAAATGCTGGTTGGACTACCATCCAAGGGGCATTGTCACTGGGGTTGATGCGTCGCGGTTATGAGCGCGGGTTAGTTCGGTTTGGCTTATTATCTGGTATCAAATGAAGTACCTGTACTGACATTTCGGTAAAGTGCCAGTTTCCCAATTCATGGGGTAACAGAAACTTTTTTTATAAGAAAAATTCAGAACTCAGGAGCAAAGCCGGAGACGTTTCCGTTAGCTCCGGTCAGAATTCAATCTGTGAACTACCCCGCCGTAAGACGGACGGGGCTTCCCAATTCATCAGGAATAGCCTCCAGAACTTTGTAGTTTTATTGGTCTTACATTCCCTCCAAGGGCAGGAGTCGTGGTTCCCAAGACCCAAATCTTTTTCTTGCATCATATACCTGTTAGCTTGGTTTTCGCTTATGGCATTGATGGTCAAGATGATAATACTTAGTTTACAAGAATTGTTAAATATTCTCGCCTTAAAACTCAATCCCTTTATGGGTGGAGTATTCTGAATTCTGTTAGCGGTAGCGGGGCGTTTAGCCCATTCTGACTTCTGACTCCTGATTTATGCCGCCAAGGCTGTAATTACCACACGTCCTTATTGGTGAGTTTACAAAACTCACCGCGATTGTGACGATTACGCTAGAATTATTAAAGGTTCTTTACAGAATTTGCTGATCATATCTAATTCTGTTAGAACAGCCTAGCATTCAAATGTAAATCTTAAAACCCCCTCTAGAGTTCACCAAAAGTTTCTATGACGCTCCCAATTCGCAACGTCGCAATTATCGCCCACGTTGACCACGGCAAAACCACGCTGGTTGACGCACTCCTCAAACAATCCGGCATTTTCCGCGAAGGCGAAGACGTTCCGGATTGCGTTATGGACTCCAACGCCCTAGAACGAGAACGGGGTATTACTATCCTGTCCAAAAATACGGCGGTTCGCTACAAAGAAACACTAATTAATATTGTTGATACTCCTGGACACGCTGACTTTGGTGGCGAAGTTGAACGCGTACTCGGCATGGTTGACGGATGTCTTCTAATTGTCGATGCTAATGAAGGACCCATGCCCCAAACACGCTTTGTTCTGAAAAAAGCTTTAGAAAAAGGGCTGCGCCCCATTGTTATTATCAACAAAATTGATCGTGGACAAACTGACCCCCACGTTGCTGTTGATAAAGTATTGGATCTGTTCTTGGAATTAGGCGCAGATGAAGACCAGTGTGATTTTACCTATCTGTTTGCCTCCGGTATGGCAGGTTTCGCCAAGGAAAGCTTGGAAGCAGAATCGGTAGATATGCAACCCCTGTTTAACGCGATTCTGCAACACGTTCCACCACCAGTAGGCGACAGCAATAAGCCTCTGCAATTGCAAGTTACAACCCTAGATTATTCTGAATATCTGGGACGGATTGTGATTGGCAGAATTCACAACGGTACTATCCGCTCAGGACAACAAGCAGCTTTAGTTACAGAAAGTGGTACTATTGTCAAGGGTAAAATTACCAAATTGATGGGCTTTGATGGACTGAAGCGCGTAGAGATGGAAGAAGCAACCGCAGGTTATATTGTGGCGGTGGCTGGTTTCGCTGATGCTTATATTGGGGAAACGATTACTGACCCCAATGATCCGCAAGCTTTACCACTAATTAAAGTAGATGAACCAACCTTGCAAATGGCCTTCTGGGTAAATGATTCGCCCTTTGCTGGTCAAGAAGGCAAGTTGGTGACATCAAGACAAATACGCGATCGCCTATTCCGCGAACTTGAAACCAACGTTGCTTTGCGGGTCGAAGAAACCGATTCTCCTGATAAATTCCTCGTTTCCGGTCGTGGAGAACTCCACCTGGGTATCTTAATTGAAACCATGCGCCGGGAAGGCTTCGAGTTTCAGGTATCTCAGCCACAGGTAATTTACCGCGAAATCAACGGTCAACCTTGCGAACCTTTTGAACTCTTGGTGTTAGACATTCCTGCTGATGGTGTGGGTAGCTGTATTGAGCGCCTGGGACAACGCAAAGGCGAAATGCAAGATATGCAACCAGGTAGTGGCGATCGCACCCAGTTAGAGTTTGTCATTCCCGCCCGTGGTTTGATTGGTTTCCGGGGTGAATTCATGCGGATGACTCGTGGCGAAGGCATCATGAACCACAGCTTCTTAGACTACCGTCAACTTAGTGGTGACATTGAAGCTCGTAACAAAGGTGTTTTAATCTCCTTTGAAGAAGGTGTTTCTACCTTCTACGCCATGAGAAACGCCGAAGATAGAGGAGCATTCTTTATTACTCCCGGCACAAAGGTTTACAGAGGCATGATCGTGGGAGAACACAATCGTTCCCAAGATTTGGAATTGAATATCTGTAAGACCAAGCAGTTAACCAACCACCGCGCTGCTGGTGGCGATGAACTAGTGCAACTGCAAGCACCGATAGACATGAGCCTAGAGCGTGCTTTGGAATACATTGGCCCCGATGAATTGGTAGAAGTTACACCCCAATCGATTCGTCTGCGGAAGATGTCTAAGAAGTTGGCGAAACGGTAAGTAAAGCAATAACTTAATTGATTTAAAAAGCCCGCTCATGCGGGCTTTTTTGTTTTGTGGTAATAGGAAAATGAATATCTTGATACCTGAGTGGGTAACATAACACTGAGTCATTCATGTGTTCACTGTCTGGTGTGTATATATGTCGTGGAATTCTACAGTCTTTAGTATCTGTGCTTTGGGCAATTCTTGGTTCTGGGCTGCTTGGAGTAATATTGATGATGCGTATAATTTTATAGAGAAGCCTAAAAAGCAATTGGAGATGGATTGCTTATTCTTCGCTGAAGCTCCTTCTAAAGAAGATGCAATTAAAACAGCTCGTAAGCTATTAGGTACTGAAATTAAACAAATAGGCAATGGATGGGCAGCAGAAGTTTGCAAAGAGATTGACAAAAAACCTCACATTGATACTGATGAACCTAAAGTAGTCACTAAAGTAGTCACTAATGAGCTTCAGCAATGTCTAGAGCAGCTTCACTCATTAACTGGATTGAGTGCTGTGAAGTCTACCGTTCAGGAGTTGGTAAATATTGCAAAAGTAGCTCAGATGCAAGCTCAAGCGGGTATAAAAGCTCCTTCAATCACTAGACATCTCGTATTCACGGGAAATCCCGGAACAGGCAAAACCACAGTAGCTAGGATTTTAGGCGAGATATACAAAAATCTTGGTGTTTTATCAAAAGGCCATTTTCTTGAAGTAGACCGGACTAATTTAGTTGCAGAATACTTGGGACAAACAGCACCCAAAACAGCAAAAGTAGTTGAATCTGCTCTTGGTGGTGTACTTTTTATTGATGAGGCTTACTCCCTTGTTCCAGACGGACGCGGCGATATGTACGGACAAGAGGCAATTAATACTCTTTTAAAAATGATGGAAGACCACAGAGAGGATTTGGTAGTTATTGTTGCAGGATATAAAGGAGAGATGTCTCGATTTATTGAATCTAATCCTGGTCTAAAGTCCAGATTTGCAAGGACGGTTCACTTTGAAGACTATTGTCCGTCCGAGTTAACCGAGATTTTTAAAGTCAGGTGTGAACAGCACGGCTATCTATTCTCAGAGAAGACTCTGGAAGCAGTGCATCTCTTAGTTAATCAATTTGAACATCAAATAGGAGAACTTGGAAATGGTAGATTTGTGAGAAATATATTTGATCGTTGTATTGCGATTCAATGTAACCGTTTAGCAGCATTAGCCCAACCATCAAAAATAGACCTCAAAACCTTTCAACCTGCTGATGTTCCCACTCATGAGCAACTGGGGCAGTATCTTGTTTAAGAATGTCACAGTATCTAGTACCGCCTAGCTTCGTCATTTTTCTAAACAGAAAGCGATATCTACGATGGACTACGCTTACGCTCTTGCCATACATTTAGTCAAATTTTTGAGTAAAAATGAAGAGGACTGAAAAAGGCAATTATCATGACTATTTGTGAAACTGCGATCGCAAAATTGCAGCAACTATCAGCAACTCCTACTCAACAAATATCGGCTAGAGCTATGATCCTGTGCGATGCAGGAGTCAGGAGTCAGAAAACAGACTTGAATTCTGTACGGGTGGCGGATAGCGCCGGCGGCAAGCGAGTATTTTCGAGTCGCGTCTGAATAAACAGGTTTAAAACCCCCATAAAACAAGAAAATTTGGTGGTCTACAAGACGCGACGCTCGTTCCTCTCTACCGCTACGCTATCGCGGACTCGCTAACGCAACGCTTACAGTGGTAGGTCTGAATCCCCCACTGATTTATTCTGACTTCTGAATTCTTCTTCAACAAAGAGTTTGGTAATGTGATGGATATGGCTTTTGCTGACTGATAAGTGCGATCGCAATCTTCAACCAATCAATATAAGTCTGTTCTCTTCGGATCACTAACTCCAGCACCAGCCTTTGCATCACCTGCTCACGGTTGGCAGATTCATCACTGAGTGATGGTAAATTAATAGTTTCACATTCAGTAAGCTTTTTGCTTCGAGCCGCTAATTGTTGCTCCAGTAGGTAAATGATAGTTTCATTTGACAACTGATCTGCAAAATGCAGCTGTAAGAGCAAAGGTTCTCGTACAGTCGGTAACGGCTGATGAATCCCCAGCCATCGGGCGAATTCGGCTTTCCCTGGCTCCGTCAC
>JBGTMK010000623.1:0-9975 GCA_041743605.1 Nostoc sp. | reverse complement strand
GTGATTTTGTCACATTGGGCTGAAAGCATTCAGCAGGGATTGCAGCTTTTAAATCCCCAAGAGTAAAAGGCAATTTAGTCGCATCCTCAGACGTTTCACCGCCAGGAGGATTGTTGAAACTGATGGTATCTAGTTGCACTGGATTCTTTTGTTAGATATAAATCGGAACTTGATTTGAGACAAAATAATCTCACCTCTAGGATGCCCACGAAACTAGCGATCGCTAACACAAAAGAGGATAATTTCTGGCAATTTACCTAACAATTTTAGTCATTAAACAATTGCCAGATTCTATTTAAACACAGCATGATAAACGCTCTCGTTGGTTCAAGAGCGTGAGTGTAATCACAGTGCTATTTATTGCTCTGTATAATGATCGTCAAAAGTCTTATAACCAACATCAGTTGTATACAGTTGACACTGGTCTGTAATCTGCTTCATTAAAGGCCAAGAAAACTGACACTCATCATGGAGATAAGGCTGCCAATTCTCTTTGATGCTGCTGTAAGCTAACCGCAAATTATAAGAAGGAATAGCAGTGGAAATATGATGAGGGACATGAACATTGATGTCGTGACACAGGATTTCTACCCAACGCGGATAATCGCAATGAATAGTGCCAGATAACTGTGCTAGAGCCTCGTTCCACTTGTTCGCTGTCGCAAAAGGAACATCTGCGGCAGTGTGGTGAACAATGGTAAAAGTACTCATCCAAAAATGATAAATCATCCAGGGCACTAGCCAGAACTTGACAAATCCCCACAGACCAGTCGTAGCGATGAGAATTGGGAAAGCGATCGCAGCAAACACAACTACTACAGCCACAGAAAGCTTGATACTTGATTGGTCTTTAGTTTTGAAGTTCCGCCAATCAAAATGCACCACAGCCCAATGTCCAATGGAACCTACCCACCAGAGGCGTTTACGCATGAACAACTTAAAAGCAGATTGCCGGGTTGTATCCCAATTTTCAAACACTTCTGGTCTGATTGGATGCCAAGCGTTGTCCTCATCCAGCTTGTTGGTATGAGTATGGTGATAATTATGCTTAATGCGCCAACTGTGAAAGGGGTAAATTAACGGCATCATGAAGAAGTGCCCCACCAAATCATTTACCCAACGACGTTTGGCAAAAGACCTGTGACCACAATCATGGCCAATTACAAAAAAGCCTGTTAGAGCAGTGCCCGTAAAAATCCAAGCTAGGGGCAAAAGAAACCAAGGAGTGATAATCAAGCTGTAATAACCCAAGGCAACTGCCAAGACACTGAGAATTACTTGTGTCCAAGCTTTGCGACGGTTCTGCTGAAAACATTCCCGTGGCAGGGTTTTAACAATATCTTTGAGCCGGAAGTCGGAATTACTAGGCTCGTCACTTAGTTTCTGGCTGTTAATTATTGATGTAGTCATGAACACCTGAAAAACAACAAACTCCTCCACCAAGTCACTAAAAAAGTGGCTTGCCGCAAAATTTCTTAATATTAGCGCTTCGGATTATAGCAACCTAACCGACACAAGCGCACCCGTAAATAGACTTTTGAAAAATGAGGAGTTAGGAGTGAGGAGTGATGAGTGATGAGTTATGAGTTAGGAGTTTAAATTCTTAACTCACGCCTGATGTGAATTAGAAACGCTCCTTTTCTCATAAAAATCGACGGCAACATAAACATTTCAACGCCTGATTCACACCCTCACGTAACTCCAAACTCCAAACTCCAAACTCCAAACTCTAAACTCCAAACTTCTAACTAGTTTTTGTTGGGGCCAACTTCACATTAGTAGCTAGACCAACTGCTTGTAGCAATTGAACTGTCATCCAGGTTAAATCGATTTCCCACCATTCCAGCCCATGACGAGCTGAGTATTGAAAAGCATGATGGTTATTATGCCAGCCTTCACCGAAAACTAGTAAGGCTACCCACCAGCAATTAGTCGATTTATCACCAGAATCATAGCTCTGATAGCCAAATTTGTGATTGGCGCTGTTCACTAACCAAGTGCAGTGGTAAACCCACACAATGCGAACAAAAATCCCCCAAATAACAAACGGCCAGCCACCCAGCAGCAAAAGCGATACACCCAGGGCAATCTGAATCAAAATGAAATATTTTTCTAAAAACTGATAAACTGGGTCTTCGGCAATGTCTTTGGTGAAACGAGGAACATCAGCGTGAGCGGGGCAATAGTGAATCAGCCAATCCATGTGGCTCCACCAGAAGCCTTTATTAGAATCATGGGGATCAGCGTCAGTATCAGAGTATAAATGATGGATACGATGTGTTCCTACCCACTCAATGGGGCCTCCTTGACACGAGAGTGTGCCGAAGAAAACCAAGAGATACTCTAGCCACTTGGGAGTTTGAAAACTGCGGTGGGTGACAAGGCGGTGAAATCCTAGAGTAACTCCTAAACCACCTGTTACCCAGTACAGCAAGAAACCCACACCGACTGCTGTCCAGCTAAAATTACCAGGAACAAAGGCAAATAAAGCGCCGATGTGCAGTCCAATGAAAAACAGGGTATTAACCCAGTTAATTTGAGGTTTGGTTGAAGTAGCAATTGTCATGCAGTAACCTGAATTTGAATTTTCCAGCCTAGTATGTGGGATCTTAAAATCCGCATATCTATAATTTAATTTTTTTTGAAAGAGGAACTGATGAACAGCTTAGAGCAGCTGCGGCAAGCAGAACACGCACTATTAGAAATTTTTTCTGGAATTGACACTCAGGTCAAGCATAATCTAAAACGAGTGCTGGATGCCTTTCGTAATCACCGTGTAGGCGCACACCACTTTGCTGGTGTAAGTGGCTATGGTCACGATGATTTAGGACGAGAAACTTTAGATAAAGTTTTTGCCGAAGTTATGGGTGCTGAAGCTGCGGCCGTGCGAGTTCAGTTCGTTTCGGGAACTCATGCGATCGCCTGTGCTTTGTTTGGTGTTCTCCGTCCTGGAGATGAAATGTTAGCAGTGGTCGGTTCTCCCTACGATACGCTTGAAGAAGTCATTGGTTTACGGGGTCAAGGTCAAGGTTCCCTTATTGAGTTTGGCATAAATTATCGCCAATTGGAGCTATCCCCAGAAGGAACTATAGATTGGCAAGCAATAAGAACTAGTGTGGCTGAAAACACTCGTTTAGTGTTAATTCAGCGCTCTTGTGGCTATTCTTGGCGTCCTAGTTTATCAATTGCCGATATTGAAAAAATCGTCCATTTGGTAAAGCAGCAAAACCCGAACACCGTTTGCTTTGTGGATAACTGCTACGGTGAATTTATTGAAACAAAGGAACCTACAGCCGTAGGTGCTGATTTAATGGCGGGTTCATTGATTAAAAATCCTGGTGGTACTATTGTCAGCGCTGGCGGTTATGTTGCCGGTCGCGCTGACTTAGTAGAAGCATCTGCCTGTCGCCTCACGGCTCCTGGTATCGGGAGTTATGGCGGCGCTACTTTTGACCAAAATCGCCTGTTGTTTCAAGGCTTATTTCTAGCGCCGCAAATGGTGGGAGAGGCGATGAAAGGGACTTATCTAACTGGTTATGTATTTGATCAACTCGGTTATCCAGTAAATCCCGCTCCCCTGGCTCCTCGTGGAGATGTAATTCAGGCAATTAAACTTGGTTCTGCCGAAAAGCTAATTGCTTTCTGTAAAGCAATACAACAGCATTCTCCTATAGGTTCCTACTTAGACCCTATTCCAGATGAAATGCCGGGGTATGAGAGCAAGGTAGTCATGGCTGGAGGGACATTTATTGAAGGGAGTACTTTGGAATTATCAGCCGATGGACCTTTGCGTGAACCGTATGTGGTTTATTGCCAGGGGGGGACTCATTGGACTCATATAGCGATCGCACTGGAGGCTGCGATCGATGCAGTTGGCAGTATCGATAGACAGGAGAATCGTAAGGAATGAGCGATCGCTATAATCCTACTACTGCTACACGCCTGAATGTCTACACCCAAGGTCAAGGATTCCCAATTTTGGGCTTACACGGTCATCCTGGCTCTGGTCGTAGTCTTTCTGTCTTTACCAATCATTTATCAAAACGCTATAAAACTTTTGCCCCTGATTTACGTGGATACGGCAAAAGTCGCTGCAATAGCAATTTTGAGATGAATGATCATTTGACTGATTTAGAAGCGCTGCTAGACCGCTTGGAGATTGAAAAGTGCCTAGTATTGGGATGGTCACTGGGGGGCATTCTCGCAATGGAGTTGGCATTACGTTTACCAGAGCGGATTACCGGGCTGATTTTGGTGGCGACAGCCGCAAAACCCCGTGGCAGTCATCCTCCTATAACTTGGCAAGATAATTTATATACTGGTGTTGCTGCCTTATTGAACTATATAAAACCAAGTTGGCAATGGAATATTGAAACTTTTGGTAAGCGATCGCTTTTTCGCTATCTAATCCAACAACATACGTCTACCAGTTACAATTACATCGCTAAGGAAGCAGTACCGGCCTATTTACGAACCTCTCCTGCTGCTACTCGCGCCCTCTATAGCGCAATTCAATCGGGATACAACCGACTTCTAGATTTGCAACAGATTCAATGTCCTAGTTTAGTACTTGCTGGTGAACAAGACCGCCACATCACATCTGATTCCAGCTTACAAACTGCTCAACATCTCCAAAATTCTCAGTGGCAATGCTATCCCAACACTGCCCATCTTTTCCCGTGGGAAGTTCCCCAACTGGTACTCAGTGATATTGACCATTGGCTCGAAGTTCATCCGCAGGTAATTCGTAATTCGTAATTCGTAATTCGTAATGACGCTCCCGGATTCGCTACTGCTGCGTTAACGTAATTCATAATTAAACCCATAGTGCAGCCTCTTTTCTACGAGAGGCTACGTCAATGAGTACTCGATCGTCGAGTTAGAGAAAGCAACTAGTACAGCACGGCGTAAATAAACATACCATTCAAAATGGCGCAAAAGCCCGGAATACAAATCTTTTGACTTTTGACTTTTGCGCAGCGGTACTAGGAAGGTTAAAAAATTTTGACTATTGATGAAGAAGAAATGGAGAAGGAAAATGTGGTGACGCGGTGAGTGAAAAAGACCCGGTAACGCGGTAAAAGAATTATCCGTGTCTCCGTGTCTCTGCATTTCCACATCCCTGCGTCCTGTTCATTTTCTGGCCTAAATTAAATCTGACCGCCAAAGGCAGGCTGTACTTTGCGGTCAAATCTTTCCCCCAAGTCGTCAGCAATTGTTAAATTATTAGGTTTACAACGCTTGACGTTCACAATAATTCCCTGCGCCCCTTCGATCTCCAAATCTTCTATATATCCAATGCTTGAGAATCTGGCATCAGAAGAATTCAGAAATGGCCCGAAGTAGTACGTGCAACGGGGATTCTGCGTCACAATCTCTACCCACCAAGCCAAGCCGATGTAGTCGAATGTGTTAATCAACACTTCCTTGAGGTTATGCCAAATGGTTTTCATGGTTTTAGCCAATTTATAAACGTCTAGAGGGTGTTAAAGGGTATCGTGCTTTATTATCTTTTACATTTCTTTATACTCTGTTACCGTTATTTTTTCAAAGAGATTTTTTGTAATCTATCTAAGTGCAGCGTATTTTGCGATCGCTGGCGATAAACTTCATAAAGCGCCATACCCGCAGCTACCGAGGCATTGAGGCTGGGGGTCTTACCTTGTAGAGGAATCGATACTAAGAAATCACAGGAGCGCTGAGTCAACATACCCAGACCTTCGCCTTCTGAGCCGATTACCAAAACGATTGGGCCTGTAAAATTGACTGTATGCAAGGGTTCGCTCCCAGTTGCAGCAGTGCCATAAATCCAAAAGCCAGCTTCTTTTAATTCTTCTAAGGCGCGGCTGAGGTTGACAACTCTAGATACAGCAAAATTTTCTAAAGCACCTGCTGCCACTTTCATGACAGTAGAAGTGATTCCAGATGCCCTTCTTTGGGGAATCACCAATCCTTGAGCGCCGATTGCTTCGGCGGTACGAATAATTGCTCCCAAATTGTGGGGATCAGTAATTCCATCAGCTACGACAATTACGGGATCGGTTACAGATTTACACTGCTCAATTAGATCGGGCAATTCAATATAAGCGTAGGGAGCAACTTGTGCCGCCACACCTTGGTGATTAGCCCCGTTGGTGAGATAGTCTAAACGCTTGGGTTCAACTTCATCAATAACTGTGCCATTTTCCTTCGCTTGCAAGAGAAAATGGTGAAAGCTGGGATCATAGCGCAAACGGGTAGTAATCCAGAGACGGTTGAGATTGCGCTGATTTTGTAACGCACTCAATACTGGATGACGACCGTAGATTAGATCGTTATCTTCTGTCGATTCTGTAGATACAGACGCCTGGGAGAAGTTGCTATTTCGTTGTTGTGAGTTGCCATAACTAGGGTTGCTATCTATTTTCCTAGGATTGCGATTCGGATTAACAACAGAGATGGTGTTGCCATCTACTTTCCTGGGATTGTGAGTTGGATTAGCAACAGAAATGGGGTTGCTATCTATTTTCCGAGGATTACGGGTTGGATTAGCAACAGAGATAGGGTTGCTATCTATTTTCCGAGGATTGCGAGTCGGATTCGTAACAACACGCTTACCTTTAATTTTTACGGGTTGTCCACGATTTGCTTCGCTAGAAGTATTAACTTTTCTTGGTTTATTCTGCATTTTAGTTATGGATATAGCGTATGGTTGATCATCCCGATTACCTCAATTTCTTGAACCTAATCTACTGCTGTGGCTACTGTGAAATTGAGTTGTTACTCTTTTTCTACATGAAGCATTTGCAACAGTTCGGTTAGACGCTGGTAATCGGTGAGATATAAGTAGCCAACTAAGGTTTCTAAACTAGTTGCCTGTTGATAAATTTCGGGATTAAGTCGCTTAGGGCGTCCTGTAGCGGCGTTTCTACCCCGTCGGACAATTTCTAATTCGGTGTCCCTGAGATGAGGGATCAGCGATCGCAAATGTAGCGCTTGTGTTTCCGCTCTTACCTGCTCCACTACCAGACGATGGTAAATTCCTGACCGCTGCAATGGCAGCAGATAGAAAATTCTAACATACAACTCATAAATTGCATCCCCCAAATATGCTAAAGCACTGGGAGAAATTTGTTGCACTTGTGAGAGGGAAATCTGTTGGAATGGCGCTGTGGTTGCCAAGAGTGCTTGATTCCAAGATAAACTCTGTTTGGGAGGTTCATCTTGTCCATCTAATAGCTCTTCCTCCTGTGACTTCACAAATAAATCATTCCTTGACGGTCTACATTTGACAGGCATTCTTCGCAAAGACTGATTTTTATGAAGTATGCCGTGATAGTATACTGAGCATAATCAATACTATCAAAATTACTTCCTAATTTCATCTTTTTGATTGAGAGTTGGCATTTTAAATCACCCTAATGTCAATGCCTGTAAAACAAATTTTGCTTACTTATTGTAGTCTGTGTCTAAGATAGGGTAAGATTTGGACATCAAATTCACCTTTTTACTTAATCACATTGCCATGCTTACTTAGGAAGGGACAATTTTTAACTATACAGCATTAAGTCAAGTCTACATATAGACAAATCCGCTGGGTTTATATTTCTTACAAGTTTCTCAGACTTGATTGTTTATGCGACATTCTAGCTAACGATTACATACCCAAGAGCAGGGTGTTTATATCTTTAGTTATTGCTCAACTTTAAACATAATAGCTTAACCGGAAGAAAACCTCTCCCACAAGGAGAAAGGTTTTCCGCCAGAATTTTTAAAAATTAAGCTATCCGATGTTGAATCTGGATAGCTAAATTTAACTCTCAGGTAAAGCAATCAAGGCTACTTGACGTTTTCTAGAGCTTCTTCAACTGATTTTTGCAGGGAGAGAAACTTTTCTAGGCGAACAAGCTTGACCGTTTGAGTTACGCGGGCATTCGTGACGATTTGCAAAGTTCCATCAGCAGTTTGAGCCTGCTTGGCTAGCTGCACCAAAGCGCCCAAGCCAGAGCTATCAACAAAGTCGATTTGTGAGAGATCCAAAATAATATGCTTAGGGCCCTCGTCAATCTTGCTGCCAAGTGTCTTGCGAAATGTCGGCTCAGAAAAAGCATCTAACAAACCTGTGAGGCGGAATAGCTGACAGTTATCCCGGACTTCACGAGTGCCTCTCAGGCTAACGGTTAGATTTAGTGGCTCAGCAATAATTCCCTCCTCATGAGTTAAAGTGAACGCTCAAGTATAGATGGTTTTTGAGCAAATTGTCTACAATCTGTTGGAATAGGGGATTGGGGATTGGGGATTGGGGATTGGAAAACTCTTCCCTATTCCCTATTCCCCATTCCCCATTCCCTATTTTTACCTCACCTCAGCCACAGCTTGACGTGCTGTTCGCATGGATTGGACAAATTGCTCAAACAAGTAATCAGCATCATGAGGGCCAGGGCTGGCTTCTGGGTGATACTGTACGGAGAATACAGGTAGAGATTTGTGACGTACCCCGGCAATGGTGCGATCGTTTAAGTTCAGGTGGCTGATTTCCACAACTGCCGTAGGTAAAGAATCTGGGTCAATAGCAAAACTATGGTTTTGGCTGGTAATTTCTATCCGTTGTTGTAAACCCGCAGGCTGATTCAAACCACGATGACCAAATTTAAGTTTATAGGTTTCTGCTCCCAGTGCATGACCTAAAATTTGGTGTCCCATACAAATACCGAAAATGGGTTTTTCACTTAACAGGAGGGCTTTAGCAGTTGCAATCCCTTCGGTGACGGCAGCAGGGTCGCCAGGGCCATTAGAAAGAAACACACCATCTGGATTATATTTGAGAATTTCCTCTGGTGGTGTATCGGCAGGTACAACAATTACCCGACAACCATAACTTACTAAGCGACGCAAGATATTACGTTTTACGCCAAAGTCAAGGGCAACAACGGTAAAGGGTTCCCCAAGATTTTCCGCAGCTTCAGAGTTAAATTGCCAAGCTGGAATGGTGGGATCTGACCATTCATAGGCTGTTGGGGTGGTGACTTCACGAACCAGATTTAATCCTGCCATGTTGGGAGCCGCTAGTACCTGCTCTAGCAATTCCGCTTCATCAAGAATGGTTGTAGAAATACCACCGTTCATAGCTCCGAACATCCGAATTTTGCGGGTGAGGGCGCGGGTATCGATGCCGTAAATTCCTGGCACTTGGTTTTGTTTGAGGTAGTCAGGTAAAGATTGTGTCGATCGCCAGTTACTCGGTCGTTGACAAATATTGCGTGCGATCGCACCCCGCACTTGGGGGCCATCTGATTCTTCATCTTCAGGATTGACACCTGTATTGCCTAATTCTGGATAAGTAAAAATGACTATTTGACCACAGTAACTAGGATCAGTCAGGACTTCTTGATAGCCGGTCATACCAGTGTTGAACACCACTTCTCCGATCGCGGTTCCCGTAGCACCGAAAGACCAACCGCGATAAGTGGTTCCATCAGCCAGGACAAGTAAAGCAGGTATTGCGTCAGACAGGGGCATAGTAAATTGGGGAGTGGGGAGTGGGGATCGGGGAGTGGGCATTGGGGATTGGGTACTGGGGATTGGGGATTGGATAGAGAGGTAGAGGGCGGGGAAAACTCTACTCCCTTGCTCCCTACTCCTTGCTTCTTCCCCAGTCTCTAATTCCTAGTACCCAATCCCCAATCCCCAGTACCCAATACTGCGATTGCTAATTATCCCATGAGTTGGACAATTGGGAGTTTTTAAAATGGTTAATTAAAATTAAAAGAGAATTAAAGTAGCGGGAGTGCGTTTGGCAAAGCTTGGGCAGGTGAACTGCCCCGCCGTAAGACGGACAGGGCTTCCCAATTCATCGGGAACAGCTTCTAGGACTTCGTAGTACTAGAAAGTCTAACATTCCCTCCAAGGGCAGGAGTCCTGGTTCCCAAGACCCAAATCTTTCTCTTCTCCCAAGGGGAGACGCCAAGGGCGATGCAACACTTACCTATACAGCTT
>JBGTMK010000622.1:0-5971 GCA_041743605.1 Nostoc sp. | reverse complement strand
CCAAAAATATTCAGTCTACTTCAGTAGACTTTAGCTATGAGCCAGAGAATTCATTCTCTGGCGGGTTATGAAGCCCGCAGCGAAGCTATTTCTAGCTTAAGTTGACACCAATGAGCAATGCTGTGCCCTTACGAAAGATGTAGTTTTTCCACTCATATTTGGTCTTCCTTGTCAATGCGTAAGTCCTAAATTTTTTGATTCAGTATTTTCCAAGGTCATATCAGGGATGCCGGGGTGTAAGGAGAAATTTTCTTCAATGTGTCTCAAGTTATACCAATTATGTATGAAGATGCATATAATAGACCCACCTGTAGTCCCCCCTTGTTAAGCTACAGTGTACACACAAGTCGAATTACCCTCCTTAATCCCCCCGATGTATTGGGGGGAAACCGGAAAATCTTGTTCCCTGCCCTTATAAAGGGGAGGGTTAGGGTGGGGTAAAACCCTGGTTAATCTATCTATTTCAGACTTGTGTGTACACCGCAGCCTTGCTAAGGGGGGACGGCGTAGCCGGGGGGTAAATATATGCGACTTTACAAAGAAACGGTATTACAATACTTTTCACGTAGGGGGCACAGATATGCGCCCCTAAAAAAATTATTCCCCGATCCCTTCTCCCCATTCTTTAATTACAGAAAATAGTGACGAGTAATCATCGTCAGCAAATGACATTTTCACGGCTGTTTGCAAGATTTCCCGCACACCTTTAATACTGCTGAGATCCAAACTTCGAGATTTAGCTTCCGAGATAAACAATTCTGTATCTTTGAGCAAGTGTTTTGTGGGGAAATTGGGATCAGCATAATTGCCATCCAACATCCGTTGTAGCTTTTTGTCAAAGGTAGGTGCGTAGAGTGGACTGTCGCGCAATATTTGCATAAACACATCCACATCGACACCCTGACGCTGGATAAAAGCTAGACTCAGAGCAAAGCTAGTTGTTAGGGAAGCTATTAGTTGATTTAGTGCCAATTTGAGCGCCGCCGCAGATCCCACTGGCCCTATAAGTAAAGGTTCTGCCCCAAAATTTTGGAGTAACTTTAAATGGCGTTGATATTGTTCTGGCTCGGCACCTACCATAATACTCAACTTGCCAGCTTTTGCTTCTGGGATACTCCCTAATACAGGTGCTTCTAAATACTCACCACCACCCGCAACAACTGCATCTCTAATTTCCTGGCTTTCTGTGGGAGTAATTGTTCCCATTTGGATGATCGTGCGTCCTTCCAAAGTTTGCCAAGCAGTATCTGAAAGCAACACATTATAAATAGCCGGGGCATTAGTCAGCATGAGGATTATGCACTCCGCAGCACGAATGGCGTGGCGGGGATGTGTGACAATTTCAGCCCCAGCGGCTTGTAGTGGTGCTAATTTTTCTGGGGTACGATTGTAGGCAACTAGCTGTATATCTGCGGCTAATAACCTTTGAGCCATTGGTAGTCCCATCAGTCCAATTCCCAGAAATGCCACCTTCATTTTTCACGTTCCTTTAATACAGCGTCACCGATAGCGTTCGTGTAGCGTCCCGTAGAGAAGCGCTAGCGAGTCATTAAGCGTCATAGCCCATCGTGGACATTGCCTTTACATTATTTAATTCAAATTTGTTGGGAAGTAGTTATTTGAGACTTAAGATACAATCCCAAATCCCAGTTTCCTACCCCCTAACTCTGACAATCAACCACCAGCGGCAAAAGTCACCATAATTATCACTGAAAGTAAAATTCCAGGGGTAAGTAGTGTTGCTAGCATTAGCAGGTCATGAGTGGACATAATTATTACTTTGGTAATGTGTTTAACTTTACAGTAATCATTGTTATGCTAGTCTAAATAAGACTGATACTGCATTCTTAAATAGAGTTTTAACTTTTCAAATTTACGTTTACTCTGGCAGAGTCAATCCTTTTAGTGGCTGAGAAGTTTCTGTATTGTTCAGACCTTTGCTCTGAATTAGGACTCCAAAGCCGCCTAGTCCCGTGGGATCTATAAGTTGGTGTAGTGCGTCCCGCCGCTGTAGTAATTGTGAGAGGAGTTGCTTTTGATCAGAAAGGGCAGCAATACGATCGCCTAACCCCAACGCCATCAAAAATAATCCCTGCTGGATAAAACCAATATTCTTTAAATTGTATTTCTCGCCCCAGCGTTCCAAAGCTGTAAAGTCAACATGGGCAGTGATATCTTGTCGCCCAATATTAATATAAGGGTTGTCATGGAAACGATGATGGTAATAACACTGTAGCGTTCCTTGCGATCGCCTGGGATTATAGTAACGATTGGCAGGATAACCATAATCAATTGTTAACACATAGCCGCGCTGCAAGCGGTCTGCTACTATACTCAACCAGTCTAAAGCAGCTAAATTAATTTCACTACGGTAGCCATCTGGATATGCACTTTGGGTCAAGTCCATTTCCACTAAGTCTAAATACTCAGCTAATT
This sequence comes from Nostoc sp., assembly GCA_041743605.1. Lineage (GTDB taxonomy): Bacteria > Cyanobacteriota > Cyanobacteriia > Cyanobacteriales > Nostocaceae > Nostoc. The sequence continues at coordinate 3,535 of JBGTMK010000622.1, read as the reverse complement.
GGGGGGTTGAAGGTTCTCCTGTGACTTCTATAAATGGGCATGGGGCATTGGTTGCTTTCTCATTCTTATCTCTAGTTACATAAATTTCTCGCAGTTCCCGCGTCTCTAAGACGAATTGATGAACGGGGAACGCATCTACTAATTCATTAGAAAAAAAGCAACCTGCGATCGCATTTGGTGGTATATCCTCTAAATTGCACCAACGTACAGGAAAATCTTGCAAGCGTTGCTGCTGTTCTTCTCTTAAAGCTGGGGACTTTTCAACAATGATGTACTCCAGCGCGGTAAAAAAATCTGGATAGCGTAGCTGATGATATTTGAGGATATGCAATGCCAGCAATCCTTGACCTGCTCCCATTTCTACCAAAGAAAAGGGTATAGGTTTTCCTAAAATTTCCCACATTTGGAAAAATTGTTCTGCGAGTAACTCGCCAAAGTCAGGGCAGAGGTTGGGAGAAGTGAAAAAATCACCACCCTCAAAGCCAATTTTGATTGCATCGCTAGAATAGTAGCCGTGTTCAGGGTGGTATAATACCATATCCATGAATCCGGCAAAAGTAATTCGTTGTTGGGGACTAGTGGTAATGTGATTGGCGATCGCTGCACACAATGCTGGATTTGAATCCATAAAATACTTCCAATGGTTAACGCAAAGGCAAGAACCGGACTTGTCCTTCCCATTCTCCTTCTAAGCTACATTCATCTAGCAACAAAATTCCTCGATCGCTAAACCAACTGAAACACGACGACTGATCTCAAATAACCCAGGCATTGCCAAGTCTGCTTGCAATCGTTCATAGGCAAAATTTGTCATCGTCGCTACATCATCAGTTAGCACCACACGCCCGTTGTGCGCTGCCCATTCCAAAACGGTTGGGTCGTCTGCTTCAGTCAATCCAACATCCTGAACACGGACAATACAACATTACTGTTACGACGCAAAACACCACGGATAATCTGATTGTTAAAGTTCTCGTCAGCCAAGAAACGTAGCATCACAATCTACCCTTGCGGGTTGCGTCTTGCTAAAAGGCGATCGCGCACTCCAACGGGGTTAAAACGCTTTTCAGCTTCTTGTTGAACCTCCGTGGCAAGTCTTTGACGCTCTCGAAGGTAGGTATCAACTTCGGTTTGGTGCTGTAAGTAATAACCAATCACAAAATAGATATCCCAAAGATGAAGCGATGGGTACTGTTCTCCGATCTCTTCTGCTGTAGCCCCTTCAAGGAAAGCTGTAACAACTGTATCTAAAGTTACGCGAGTTTTGCTGATGCGAACAACGCCATTTGGATCACTTACAAGTGGAATTGGGTCAACAGTAGGGATAAGTAGCATTTTAATATCTAGGCAGTGCTGTTTTCCTATCCCTAGAATAAACCAAAGTAAGAAAATTAGGCGTTGCTCTTTATAAGCAGCAATAGCTTCAGTATGCAAAGGCTCAGTCTGATAGTGCAGACAAAGGTAGCGATCGCTATCTACCCACTCACCAACGACACTAGCACGCCATTGGGATCGCGGACACGAGCAATCATTTGTCCCCCAGGCTGGCTTTTAGGGGCATCTAGTGTTTTTGCACCTGCGCCGATCGCTCTCATATAAGCACTGCCAACATCAGGAGTGATAAATGATATCTCGATTAATGTCGGTGGTTGTGTAGCATCATTATGGTGGCAGCCACCAGGAAATAACTTCTGTGCTTCGCTACTAGAAGAGAAAGCTAGTGTTGTGTTTCCGGTTTCGATTTCTGCCCAGATAGATTGTCCTTTATCCTGGAGAGTGCGACGAACTAGACCAAAAGCTTTTTCGTAAAACTCAACCGTTTTAACTACATCGTCTACCCAGATGACCGTGTAACCAAATTTCATAATTCTTTCTCCTTAACTAGAAAAATCAGTGCTGGTAAAAGCCAAGGCGAATGAAACCAATTCGCAATTCGCAATTCGCAATAAAATTCGCGGCTATACAAGCAAAATCCGCCTCCGCGGACTAAGAAAAAATTGAGAGTTTAAAACCCACGGAGGTGGGTAAAGCCTTGTGTAGACGCGGTTTCTAGCCGCCCTTTTAACTACGAATGACGAATTACGTTAGCGTAGCGGTAGCGACGCAGGAGCGTCATTACGAATTACGAACTACGAATTATTTTAACTTTCCAGAATATTTCGATCTGTTGCTAGAGTTTGTGCCCCTGCTTGCATCATTTCTATATCTGATGCCGACCAATCATGAGGCCCTTTACAGTGATGTGCTACTAGCAATCCCCATAATTTTCTAGGGATGACAATTGGTGCAACCAAGTTGGCGCGAACCTGCATATTGCGGAGAAAATCTCGGTGACAAGGCTGGATTGGCTCTAATTCGATATCAGCGATCGCCTTTACCCGTCCGGCTAAGTATAAAGCAGCATACTCGTTGTTAAAACAATCATCTGGGCCAGTAGAACCCAGTATTGAAAATTCTTGAGAACTTAAAGATTCAAAAGTCACCTGACCTTCCCACTGACTGTAAAAATAATACAACACCACCCGATCAACCTGAAGCGATTCTCTGAGTTGACTGGTTGTTTGCCGGACTAACTCATCACGCTGCATTGTTTGAACAAGACGATCAAGCAAATTTTGTAAACCCTGTTCACGGCGATCGCGGCTATGGTTAAATTCGGAGTGAGGATGAATTTGCACGGTTCTAAAATTACGACTAGGTAAATGCTGCCGGATTTATATGGTAATTTATTACACCTTATTTAAATACATTTTTGTATTTATAGCAGCAATTCGATTCTAACGAAACATAATCGTAGTCAACCTTTTTACTAAATTTAAAATAAATTATTAAGAAACTACAATTTTTAATTCGCACCAAAGACAATTCAAAATTATAAATTTAGTATTAAGAATTTGGGAAATTTGCAAATAATATGTTTTATCTTTCCCTAGCTTGAGGCAATAAATATACTTCAAATTCTAATGTAACAATTTAGTTTGTATTCCTCGTTACAGATATTAAAGGATGTTTGAAAAATCCTTTTCACGGTAGTAAAACGTTTTAGATTCCTCTAAATCCCCCGCTTTAATTCCGGGTTCTTTCCTTTTGAAGCTACCGTGTATACACAAGTCTGAAATAGCTGATTAACCAAGGTTTTACCCCACCCTAACCCTCCCCTTGTAAAGGGGAGGGAACTAGATTTGATTTCTTTTTCCCCCCTTTCCAAGGGGGGATTAAGGGGGGTAATTCGCGCTTCTACAGCGTCTACTTTTGCGTAAGTTCTATTTTTGAGTTTGCAAACATTGGCACAAAGTTACGATAAGCCTCTAATGCTGCTTCTTTAACAGTTGCATTCACAATGGGAAATGTTGTGAGGATGTAGCTAAATTCATCTTCAGTTAAGCCGTAAAGATGTGCTACCATTCCATCGAGTTCGGCGCGGAGTTTGGCGCGTTCTGCTTCGTCGGTAACGCCTTGTTGATGGGAACCTAGACCGACTTCTTGCGCGAGTTTGTCAAATTCTGGTGTGGTGCAGATGAGTTTGGCGGCGCGT
>JBGTMK010000621.1:0-8907 GCA_041743605.1 Nostoc sp. | reverse complement strand
CCAAAAATATTCAGTCTACTTCAGTAGACTTTAGCTATGAGCCAGAGAATTCATTCTCTGGCGGGTTATGAAGCCCGCAGCGAAGCTATTTCTAGCTTAAGTTGACACCAATGAGCAATGCTGTGCCCTTACGAAAGATGTGGTTTTTCCACTCATATTTGGTCTTCCTTGTCAATGCGTAAGTCCTATATATAAACCAATACGCTTGGGTTAAGGGCTAATAGTGCAAAATCGTGGGTTTTCGAGACGCGATAAATCGCCGTCTCTACAAGTGTTTTAGTCTTATCTGAACTGTATTGATATATAAACTAACTCATCCAATCTTTTCAGATAGGCTAAAAAGCCCACCTTTGGCTACGGGGGGGCGAGACACCCACCCTAATTATGCAATTTAAATGTGAAATAGCTTATTTCAGAGCGCAGAACCATCAAACGCACTCTTGTAAGCATCAGCAGTTTCTATCCCAAAACCTCCAGCTTCGACATGACGAACTAGCGATTGAAAAGAAACAGACTTCCGATATGAAAATCCACAGTACTAAGCAGATTCTGATTGCTCTTTGCGGGGCTTGGTTGTAGTTTTTTTTAACTATGGGGTAGCGAATTCTACTTATACCTCCAGTTAACATTGGCGATTGGTGTTTCGCCTTCAGGAACATAAACTCGTCGAATTATTGGCTTGAGTCCTAAACGATAGCCGAGTCTTCGAGCGTCTGTTCATCCTCGCACCAGAGTTCAACTTTACCAGGGAAGGGGGAGAATTCAAAGCCTCTCTCCTGCAAGGAGAGAGGTCAAAAATTAAGTTGCACATCGCGTTAATTACAAGCTGAATTTACTCAGACCGGAAAAATCCTTCAGGCTGCGATTCGATTAATTCCACGCCAAAGACTTCTGCAAAGGACTGTGCTACATAAAAACGCACTTCTTGGCAAGTGATACCTGGAATCAATTCGGCTAAACTGCCTACAGGTTTATCAGAAATACCGCAGGGTACAATGCGCTCAAAGCCTGTCATGTCTGGACAAACATTTAATGCAAAACCGTGCATGGTAATCCAACGGCTAACTTTAATTCCAATCGCCGCAACTTTTCGCCCTTGCAACCAAACGCCAGTAAAAGCCGGAATTCTTTCTCCCTGCAACCCATAAACTGCCAATACGCGAATTATGACTTCTTCGAGTTGGCGTAAGTACCAATGGAGGTCTTTACGATAACGTTGCAGATTTAAAATTGGATACCCCACCAGTTGACCGGGACAATGATAAGTAACCTCGCCACCTCGTTCAACTCGCTGCACATCATATTCACTTTTGTCAATATCAAATTTGAGAAAATCTGAGTTGCTTCCTTGTCCCAAAGTATAGACAGGTGGATGTTCTAGCAAAATCAACACGTCATCTAGACTGGAGTCATGGATGCGCTCAGTGAGGAGCGATCGCTGCCATCCATGAGCTTCTAAGTAAGGCATCAATCCTTGGTTATACAGCAAACAACGGTTTATGTGTGGTTCCATACTACGGATTATGCCAAAAATCAACTGTATTAAGGACTAAATATATTTCAAATTAGAAGATTGGAGTCAAAAAATGTCAAGATTTGCAAAGGATTTTAAAGGAAAGTCAAGGGAATATGCATTAGAAAATACAAAGTGCTAGCTTGAATATACAACCTCAATAGGTTTTAGGAGGAATTCTCTGCAATAAGCATCATGCCAAGACGATAAAGACGAATGTACTGGCTGATGACTCTCATAACGTTAGTTTGCATTTCAAACAGAATCAAATTTCCACAAAGACTTGTATTATTGAACAACAGCAAGCAAACTTCAACCGAACACAGAAGGAGCAAATATCAACAGTTCTGTAAGCGTTGTTTTAATACAAAAGACAGTTACAGGAGCTACTGCTCAAATCTCCTCACTAAAGAGTTCTAGGTGAATATCCAATTGGATATCAGCGCAGAGATGAGGAGGAAAATCAAGGGTATAATGAGCAAAAACCCAGACGTAGTAAGCTTAGAGACAGCTTACAAGCAGTACATAGATAAAGTTCACAATTTGTTTTGGCGGGAGTAATAGACCTTACCGCAATTTCTTTTCATACAAAGCAAATTCACACATCAAATATTCAGTGGGAGAGTTTACATGAAGCTTGTCATCCACGGCAAAAATATTGAAATCACCGATGCAATTCGTGAGTATGTACATCAAAAGATTGAGAAAGCAGTTAGTCACTTTCAGAGCATTACAAATGAAGTGGATGTGCATCTTAGCGTCGCCCGTAATCCCCGAATTAATCCAAGACAAGCGGCTGAAGTAACTATTTACGCTAATGGTAGCGTTATCCGTGCCGAGGAAAGTAGCGAAAATCTATACGCCAGCATTGACTTAGTTGCAGATAAAATTGCCCGTCAACTGCGGAAGTACAAAGAACGGCGTCAAGATCAGAAAACTCATGCCCTACCGACAGAAGTAGTTGTTGCAGATACGGTAGTCACAGATTTAATTGGCGATCGTACCCCCGAATTGCCTAACGAAGTTGTCCGCACCAAATATTTTTCCATGCCGCCGATGACCCCTACAGAAGCCCTGGAACAACTACAACTCGTGGGACACGACTTTTATATGTTCCGCAATTCTGAAACTGGAGAGATTAATGTAATTTACGAACGCAACCACGGCGGTTATGGTGTGATTCAACCCCGCAATGGTAACGGCCATACCAACGGCAAGAATGGCAAATCAACTCACGCGAGTATTGGTATGCCGGAAAAGTCGCATTCGAGTAAATAGGGAATAGGGAATGGGAAAGAGTTTCTCAATTCCCAGTACCCAATCCCCATTCCCTCATTTCGCAAGCTGTTGCAAAGTTTTCAGTGCTTCCTCAACGTGACCTTTAAAGTTAAACATTGAATCAAACACGTATTGCACAACTCCTTGTTGGTCAATGACGTAAGTAACGCGACCAGGGAACAAGCCAAAGGCAGCTGTTGCGCCATATAGCTTCCGCACTTGGTCGCCTTTATCAGTTAACAGAGTAAAAAGTAGATTGTATTTCGCAGCAAATTTTTGGTGAGATTCGCTAGAGTCGGCACTCACACCGACAACTTTAGTGCCAGCACTTTTAAACAAGAGACGTGATAAATCGCCGTCAAGACAAAGGACTAATTATTGTAAAGACGGCGATTTATCGCGTCTTTGCGACCTAGGATATGTCATCAAAAAACCGTATCCAAACCGTATTGACTACACTATTACATCTCGCTCAAATTAATTACTCTCAAATGTTTTTTCAGAAAAAACCAGAAAAAATTAAGGGCATTAATATGCCCTTACAAAAGCTATATGCTCACTATTCAGTGCAGCCATTTTTACAAAGTAGCTGCAAAGAGAAATCTCAACAAATGAAACCTGTTGTAATAAAACACAGTGGACATGAAGTTGACATCAACAGACGTTTATACCAACACAATATCATTAGTCGTTGAGAAGTAGGGGTTGGAATCGATGGTAGCAAATTGAGTACCCAAAAAGTACAATGCCCCACTATAAGTACTGTAGTTAAATTGATAACTGAACTGGTTAGTGGAGGAAGCACCAAAGTAGTAAGCTGATATCTGGATTTGGTCTTTCTCTCCCCAAGTATAACTGCCACTGATATTACCACTGAAATCTGTGATCCGATCAATACCGTCGAATGGAGAGTAAAAGACAAATTTATCTGCGCCATTTCCACCAGTCAGTATGTCTGCGCCAGTACTACCATAGATAGTGTCATTACCAGTACCACCATCTATATAGCTACCGTAACCGTAGTAATTATAGTAACTACTAGTACCGTAACCATAAATGTAGTCGTCGCCATCGCCACCATAGATGGTTTCGCCACCATGACCCGCAGCATATACAGTGTCATTACCTACTCCAGCATCTATGTAGCCACCATAGCCGTAGTACTCATTTGTTTCTGAGATAAAGTCGTTACTACTACTACCATAAATGGTGTCTGTGCCGTAGCCACCATAGATGGTACTACCGTAACCGTAGTAGTTATAGTAACTAACACCCCCGTAACCATAGATAAAGTCGTTGCCATCGCCACCATAGATGGTTTCGCCACCATGACCCGCAGCATATACAGTGTCATTACCTACTCCAGCATCTATGTAGCCACCATAACCGTAGTACTCATTTGTTTCTGAGATATAGTCGTTGCCACTGCTACCATAAATGGTGTCTGTGCCGTAGCCACCATAGATTGAACTACCATAACCGTAGTAGTTATAGTAACTAGTACCACCGTAATCATAAATGTAGTCGTTGCCATCGCCACCATAGATGGTTTCGCCACCATGACCTGCACCATAGATAATGTCATCACCCGCTCCGGCATCTATGTAGCCACCATAGCCGTAATACTCGTAGGTTTCTGAGATGTAGTCGTTGCCATAGCCACCAATAATAGTGTCTGTACCATAGCCACCATAGAGGGTATTATTACCGCTACTGCTAGCAACATAAAGGTAGTCGTCGCCACCAGCACCATAAATAGTATCGTTGTAATAATAACCACCATAAATGGTGTCATTACCATTATCGCCATAGGCATATAGTGCATCACTATTACTGTAGTAATAATAATTAAAGTAGGAGTAGTAGTATTGTGACGGAAAGTATAAGTAGTCGTTACCTGTAGTTCCGTCGTAGTAATAAGTCATCAAAAGCGCTCCTGAAACTAAAGTTGAGGTGTAGATTAGGCTAAAATACAGTGTGTACAAAAGTCAAATGATTTACTTTAGTCAAAGTAAGTGAGTTTCACCAGCGTTGATAAAGTTACCATTAATACCACCTATTATTTAGGATTGCATTAGCGAGGGATCTCACTTTTGTAGGTATATACTTAGACTACAAATTCAAACTATTCGTTTTCGGATTATCTCAGAGATATTTTTGTCAAATTGAGATGCTTGATAGACTACTCAAATGTTAAAGGCATGATTGCTATTGCCTCAACTGAGCGGTTGTTTCGATAATGTTACCCGCATTTATGACAATTACTGCGATCGCATTCACTACAATTTCTGCTCAAGCTATATTTTGGACTTTTTTGACTGTGAAACGCCTAAATCTAGGTTTCATAAGTCTTGGATAATAAGGGTGAACTACCTAGACGACCTTTCGCCGTAAGCCCTGTTATATATCAATACGCTTGGCTTAAGGCTTATTGGTGTAGGTTATTGGTCTTTGAAGACGCGATAAATCGCGTCTCTACATGAGGGTTTTGTTGCTCATTCTGAACTGTATTGTGTTATATATTTGGTCTAAAAACTTTGGTCTAAAAACTTTCCTTACGTCTCTGCAACAAGAGAGGTATTGTTAAATTCTCAAACACAAAATTCCGCTTATGCGCCTGACTTCACTGGATGTTTTTCGCGGCATTACTATCGCTGCGATGATTCTCGTCAATATGGTAGGTGTCGCAGATGATGTATACCCTCCCTTAGCCCACGCCAATTGGCACGGTTGCACACCAACTGATTTAGTATTTCCCTTCTTTCTCTTCATTATCGGTGTAGCGATGACTTTCTCGCTGTCAAAGTACACCGAAGAAAATAAACCAACCTCAGTTGTTTACTGGCGAATATTGCGCCGCGCCGCCATTCTCTTTGCCTTGGGATTGCTGCTAAATGGCTTTTGGAATCAGGGTGTTTGGACTTTTGATTTGAGTAATATCCGCATTATGGGAGTGTTGCAGCGCATCAGCATTACTTATCTGCTGGCTTCCTTAGCTGTTCTCAACCTACCGCGCAAAGGTCAATGGATACTAGCAGCAGTGCTACTCATCGGCTACTGGGTAACGATGATGTATGTACCAGTGCCAGAATATGGTGCGGGAGTTTTGACGCGGGATGGTAATTTCGGCGCTTATGTTGACCGCCTGATTATTCCCAAAGCACATTTATATAAAGGTGACGGGTTCAACTTTATGGGAGATCCAGAAGGACTTTTCAGTACTATTCCCGCCATAGTAAATGTCCTCGCTGGCTACTTCAGTGGTCAATGGATACGCAGCCAACCTGTACAGTCACGCACAAGTATAGGTTTAGGATTATTTGGAGTCGGTTGCTTAATTATTGGTTGGGCGTGGGGGTGGACATTCCCCATCAACAAAAAGCTATGGACAAGTTCTTATGTGGTCTTTAGCAGCGGTTGGGCGTTACTGTTGCTAGCAGCTTGTTATGAACTGATCGAAGTACGGGTGATGCGTCGCTGGAGTAAGCCTTTTGAAATTATGGGTTTAAATGCGATCGCTCTTTTCGTTGCATCGGTTTTATTGATTAAAATCTTAGTCAGAACCACTATCGGCACTGGCAAAGACGCTTCCAGTACCTACAATTGGATTTACCAGAATTTTTTCGCATCTTGGGCGGGGGCGTTGAATGGTTCCCTGTTGTTTGCCCTAGTCACCGTGTTGTTGTGGTGGACTGTTGGTGTTCTGATGTATCGTCAACGCTGGTTTCTCAAAGTGTAAATTTGAACGCAGGTGTCAGAATATGAAAAGTTTTTTGTTGTTATTTACGTTTTAGTGTGTTCAAGGTTACAACAGGTATTAAGTAATAGGTTTGTAACACTTTAGGAACAAAGGCGATCGCAACTTTATCTATCTATATTATTGGTGCGTTAATCTGCGCTTTCTTGGGCGAACTCACTTAAGTTCTGATATCGTTTCTAACGGCGGAAGCGTATACAGACTTATCTGTGCGTTGGAAATTCTTATTTCTTCTAATTCACTAAATTAATCCATAGCAAAATTGTGAGGTAATGGATGCGTCGCATAAGATTTTGGCTATTTTTTCCAATTGCTTTAATATTTGGCTGCTCAGATCAACTGTTTCAATCTAATCCATCTGTAGCCAAACCTAACCCAACGGTAGTTCCACAACAAACTAGTCCGACTTTGTTAGCAAAGGCGACTTACCTTTCACCATTGGAACAACAGGTAATCGTTGAAACAAATAAGGTACGAACAAATCCCAAGGCATATCTCCCGATTCTGGAAAATTATAGAAAGCGCTTTGAGGGGAACCGAGTCAAAATTTCTAATAATACTTATTTGCGAACTCAAGAAGGAGTTAAAGCAGTTGATGAAGCGATCGCATTTTTGAAATCAGCACGTCCTGTAGGAGCCTTGAGTGCATCTAAAGGTATGTCTTTAGGAGCAAAAGACCACGTTAAAGACCAAGGCCCAAAAGGTGCTACAGGTCATGATGGTAGCGATGGTAGCAACCCTTTTACTCGCATCAACCGTTATGGTGCATGGCAAACAACCGCAGGTGAAAACATCAGTTATGGCCCAAACACTGCTCAAGATATCGTCATGCAATTAATTATTGATGATGGTGTGCCCGATCGCGGTCATCGAAAAAACATTTTTAACGGCGCTTTTAAAGTCTCCGGTGTTGCTTATGGAACTCACAAATCATATAGAACAATTTGTGTAATTAACTACGCTGGTGGGTATAGGGAAAAATAATTCGTAATTCGTAATTCGTAATTCGTAATTAATCTTTTGTAAAAGTGAATTCGACGAACCTCTCTCTGCCTTAAACTAAAGTTAAAGTCTGCCCCTCTCCGACTCGGAGAGGGGCAGGTTTTGCGTAGTAAAACCAGGGAGAGGTCTTTTTATAGAATGTGTTGCACATTTGAGATTGAGAAAGGATACTGTCGAGATTATCCCAAACTGAATAGCTTGGCGATCGCAAACAATAATTTATTACCCGCTTCAACCAGGGATGCGATCGCAGGTAAACTAGAAAATATCCCTTTCAACATGGTGATTGCGGTTTTTGCAGTCTTTTGCTTGGTGGATTCTTGGGGATTTTTACCCGCTTCTGCTAAAGTTTGCACCCGCAAGGTCTTGTCTACCTTTGAAGTTGCGTCCTCGAAGATTTTGACAGGAGTTGTCTAAAGCCATGTTCAACTGTACGGAGGTGAGCAAATTTTACTACACGCTCACCCCTGTAAATTCAAGATTAGTTAGATATATTTCTAAGTTGAGTTGTTTAAAAGGCGCAACTTCGAGGTTCAGAGGCTCAATATTCAGGTACTACAATGCTTTAAGAAGCAATTATTTGGTGTAATTGTAATGCAATCAATTTTCTGGAGTGTAGAAGAAGTAGCCCTAAGAGCTAAAGAGTTTTACGAAAAGGGTATTCGTCAAAATGTTGAGTGTGGTGACAATATCGGCAAGATGATTGTGATTGATGCTGAAACGGGTGAATACGGGATAGATCCAACTGGTGTAGAGACAGCGTTAAAGTTAAAACAGAAAAACCCTAATGCTAGATTGTTCACCATCCGAATTGGTTATGATGTTGCTGTAAGTTTTGGTGGTGCGATGGAGCGTACTGCTGAATGATTTATGGCAAAGTAATCAATGGTAGGGTAATAATTCCAGTGGTTTTTCGCTTACCTTCCCAACCAGATTTTTCTCTAGATTTTGTCATTGATACTGGATTTAATGACCATCTAACTTTACCACCGCAGGCAGTGAGTGCAATGAATCTTCCCTTATATTCTAGTACCGAAGCAAGGTTAGCGGATGGTAGTGAAGCTTTATTATCTATACATTTGGCAACAATTTTATGGGACGGCATAGAAAAATTAGTTCCAGTTTTAGCTGCTGATTATAAACCTTTACTAGGAACTTCTCTGATGGCAGGATATCATCTAGAAATTGATTTTCAAGACAATGGTTTAGTTTCCCTAGAAAAACTCTAATCGATAAGTTCTTGTTTGTATTCCTTGAAGTTGCGTCTTTGGAGATTTTGACCGGAACAGTCTAACTTATTCCCCCGCAACCCAGGCACCATGAAACCCATAAGGCACCCGTTGGGGAATTATTACCC
>JBGTMK010000620.1:0-5204 GCA_041743605.1 Nostoc sp. | reverse complement strand
GTTATTACATCACTTATCTGGTCAAGATGATATCGTAATTGGTGTTCCTACTGCTGGACAATCTTGTGTAGGAGATAAAGACCTAGTTGGTTATTGTGCTAATGTATTGCCATTGTACTTTGTAGTTAAAAACCAAAGCTTTAGTGACTATCTAAATACCATTAAAAAGGTATTTTTGCATGGCTATGATCATCAAAATTATCCGATGAGCCAATTGCTCAAAGAACTGAATATTAAGCGCGATCCCAGCCGACCACCTCTGATTACAACATTAGTTGGTATGGATAAATTTGGCGTTGAACTAAAATTTTGGGGACTGAAAGTTGAGGGCTTGACAAATTATCTTGGCATTGCTCGGCGGGAACTAACTTGGAATATGGTTGAGATCGACGGGAAACTATCATTGAAATGTAATTACAACACAGATATTTATAGTGCCTCTACAATTCGGCACTGGATGCAGCAATTGGAAACCATTTTCGGCACTGTCATCAAACAGCCCGATATCAGCCTAGATGCGATCGCCGAAAAACTGACTCAAGCAGATGGGCAAAAACAGATTGGAGAAGAACAAAAATTAGCAGCGGCTAGTATGCAAAAGTTAAAGAACTTTAAGAGAAATGCTATATAATACCAAGAATATTTATGAATACTTTAAATTTAAAATTATATTTGCTGACAAAGTAAAGTTTTTCTAAAATCATGAATAAATCAATGACGAATTTGCCTGATTTTAATCCAAATCTTCAAATCCAATTAGAAAATTTTAAAGTTTTGCCAAGATTTGTAGGCACTTGGGAAGGGAACTGGATTCGCCTAGATGAAGATGGTAATGAAATTGAGAGATTCACATCACTTTTAAATCAAAATATTGTTAATAATCAATGGGTACAAACTAATCAGAATAAATATCCTGATGGTAAAATTGTTAACATAAGTTTTTTTGGTAAGGCTGTGGGAGCAGGTAAGGTACTTTTTGAAAGTCCCGATTATCCTTATTGCAATTTTCAGATGATGGTAGAGGAATCTGCTGATAATATTATCATCATTAAGGTATCAGATAAGATAGGAGGTTTTGCATTAGCACTAGAAACTATCAACTTAATTAGTGATACTCAAAGAATCAGGACGTTACAAAAATTTAAACCACCAGATGGAAAATTATCTGGATTCATCATTGTTGTTGAAAACAAAGTTTTGCGGAATTCTTGAGTTATCCCTCTCCTAAGAAACAGTATTTGCTTGGGGCTGAGGAGTAAGCTCAAAACCTAAAGCTAGAGCCTTTTTCTGGAGGTTATTGATGACTCGTTCTTGGTAACGTTGCTCATAATAATCCATGCCAATATCTTGATAGTTACCTCCTGTTGTCCAAAGTTGGTAGAAAATTCGTGCCAACTTATGAGCAGTAGCAGTGATAGCTTTAGGTGTACCCAGGCGAGAACGTAAGCGACGATAAAAAGCACCTAATGCAGAATTGCTCTTGCCAGCTGTTTGTGCAGCCATTCGGAAAGCATTGGTAGCAGGGTTAACTACCAAGCGAGTTCGAGAACTTTTAACTTTACCACCAGTGATGCGATTGCAAGGGCAAAGACCAAGCCAAGAAGTAAAATGTTTAACAGTTGGGAATCGGCTAGGATCTAAACCAACCTCAGAAATAATGGTTTGTACGGTAAGGATACCAAGACCATCAATGGCAGTGAAATCTACGCCACTAATTCGGTAAAGATGGGTACGTAAATCAAAAGCGGGTTCATTGCCTTGAGGTTTATTGCGAGGATGTTTTGGTTGCGGAAGCGGAGATTCATCAAGATTAACTTTGTCATTAAATTGAGCCAAGCACTCCTGTATTTGGCGGTCGCAGTCCGCTATCTGAGTTTGATAAACATCGTAAAGTTGTAGTTCTTGTTGGAGTACAAAGACATGCTCACTGCGATAATCACCATTCAGGGCGGCGGCAATTTCTGCTTCTGAGCGTTTAGCGCGGTGATGCTTTTTAGCTGCCAAAATTTGTGGATTTCTTTCTCCTTCAACAATAGCTCGAATAATTGCCATACCAGTAGTACCAGTGATATCGCTAACAACTTTATGCAGTTGCACGTTCATCTGGGTTAAAGCTTTTTGCATCCGTTGAATGTGAACACAAGCACTTTTGATGAGACTATCTCGGTGGCGGATATAACTCCGTAATACACAAATTTGGTCTTCTGGGCGAAAAGAACCAGACAACAATCCGTAACTATGTAATTGTTGCAACCATTGACAGTCTAAAATATCAGTTTTACGTCCAGGCAATGTTTTAACGTGATGGGCGTTGACAAGTTTAACTTCAAAGCCCCTTGTCTCCAAGATTTGAAACAACGCAATCCAATATACCCCCGTTGATTCCATTGCTACAGTTTTCACTCCACAAAGAGCTAACCAATCAGCTAGAGCATACAGGTCAGCAGTGTAACAGCGAAAACGTCTGACACTTTCGGAGGCTCTCTCTTTTGGAACGCTCACCCAGTGAAATTCTGAACCGATATCAATACCCGCTGCATTTGGGTTGATTGGTCTTAAGTCAGAAGTTTTATTTGTTCTTGGTTGATGTAAACGGGATTTGGACTTTGGTGTTTTCATCATCAAAGGCTTCCTCACGAATGCGGAGTCATACTAGCAATTGGAGGTGTGTCCTAACCTGGGTTGACGGATGAATACAGTCTCCTAAACGGGATAATGGCAGCAACCATTTCACCAATCTTATAACCGTCTCAACCCAGAACCAAGCTTCTGTACGGGCGATTTTGCACCATTGGGGGATCGGTCTTAACTGTCAGGACACAATAAAAGTGTAATTTTTTTTGGTGCATCTTAATTTTGTTTCTTCCATCCATAACGGAAGCGATAGCGTCCGTAAACAGCTTCTGTCACTTTCCGGGAGGGCGATCGCTACTGCCAAAACAATTTTATCTTAGTTACGAATTAGTGAATCAGTAAAGTCTTCTCAAATTGGGAGGCTCTCGAATTGATTTGGTTTAAATCCCCATCTGTTGCCTTAGCTTCCCGAAATTTAAATTATATTCCGGATCAGACTGCTCCAAGGGAGTGTATGTATAAAAAAGAGAACTACATTCCCAGATGATTAACCAAATTACCGCTTTAGAATCCTGTTGGCATATTTCTTCTGAGTGGGGTCAGACCATGCCTCCAGTAGCAGTAAGAATGTTAGAAAAAGTTTTGTTGCCAATCTCAGACTTGTCAGGCTACTGCTGTGGTGTTTTGTGGGAAAAACAGCAATGGATTTATGCAATTGTTTGCCAGAATGAAACTCTCTACTTAGCTGAACAGGAATTTCATCCAACAAATGTACTAGAAAAGTCCATTGTTTCCACTCCAGCTTTTGACAAGTGGGCTTCCAATATGACTTGGAAAGGGATTGCACCCATTGTTCATCGTATTGAAGCAACCTATGAAAAAGGAATCAAGGTTCTGTCACAAGAGTTAGAACACTACCAAACCTTCTGGCAACCTTCCGAAACTCTACCTAAATGGGATATCACAATTTTCCCCGTTTAATTGGTATCTTATTTTCTTGCAAATCCCTAAAAACGAAAACAATAGTGCAATTCTCAAAATTTAGTAAAAAGTAATTGAGAACAGAAGGGTTGTAGGGCGATCGCACCATTTAAGACTATGCACTTATAGATTCAGAAGTCAGCAAACCAGACAAAGCCAATATTCGTTGTGACCAAGTAGACGCAATATCTGCAATATTTGCAGTTTCGCTTGAGTTATTCCAAATATTGAGCCAGTTTTGTTTCCAGCCTTGCAACAAGCCAAGAAGTTGATCTAATTCAATATTAATTTGGCTTTCTCGCTGGATCAAAGACAAATACAGTAAAATTTCGTCTAACAATACGGGAACTACTTCAAGGCTTGCACTTTTTTGTGACCAAGAGTTAAGACGTGCCAAACTAACGGCCAACTCTCCCAATTGTTGTGCGTGGGATAGGCTTAGAAAACTAGCTTCAATTGTACTCCAGTTGGGCATTATAATCCTCCTAGCAATTGTTGGGTAATCTGGGTGACGCGTTCTCGAATTTCGGGGGATCTAATTACCATACTACGGTTATTTTGGCTGGGGCGGATGTTGATGATTGACTCAAAGACAATTTCCTGAGTCGAAGGAGACCAATCAGCACCCCAAATATCTCGTTGTCTGCTTCCGTCTTTGAGTAACTCTTGTTCACATTCGTAATGGCGAACGCCACCACCTGCAATAACTTTGCGTTCGATGTCTACTGCTATTTTAATAAATACCTCCCAAGTTTTCAGCATTTCTTCTATTTCTTCACTCGTAGCAGGCTCACGGATAATTAAAATCAATTGAAATTAGTCCTATTTAGCAATTAACAACGTCAACTTATACACTACTGGTTCATGCCAAACAAATGAAGGTAGGCAATTGGTAATTTTTAGTTGTGCGTTGAGAACTCAGCTTGGGACACCGAGAGTCTTTAAAACAAACAGATAACTAAGCCAGTTGACTCTATCAAGCGTTCTAGATTTCCTCAAAGATGATTCTGATGACCCACCAAGTCTGAAAACTGGTTGTAAAAACTTCATTCCCTCGGATTCAGGGCGATCTCATTTTTATGAGAACTGCGATCGCCTTATTTAGTGTTAAGCGGCTTGTAAGCCACACCATCTCTAGCGTAAAAACATAGTCATGATTTTCCGAGTGACTAGGCTGAAATCATCACATTGCAAAGCTAAAGCGATCGCTTTTGGCTGTGAGTGATTTACTCTTTACTAGCATCACTTTATCAATTATATTATGGATACGTCAAGTGACACTAGTAAAGAATATATTATGTTAGAACTAGATTTAATTACCACTGTGGCGTGGAAACAAGCTTTTGGGGAGAAGCTGAAGCAGATGCGTGGAAAAGTTTCTAGGCGCTCACTTGCCGATGAAATCCAATCAAGATTTGATTACAAGGTTTCTCAGCAATATATTCAGCTTTTAGAAAATCCAGCTATGCCAAAAGCTCCTCAAAACGTCTCTTTTCAACTGCTTAGATATATTTGTCAAGTGCTTGAACGTGATGTACAAGAGATTTTTGGTGTTCCTAAAATTATTTCCCATTAATTTATAAGTAGCACTTGACATTTATAAGTGTAGCTAGTAAATTATAAATATAGCGGAGGAACAAAGCGCCAGC
>JBGTMK010000619.1:0-3907 GCA_041743605.1 Nostoc sp. | reverse complement strand
TGGAAAACTCTCTCTCGTGCGTGTTTGGCGGGGCAAATTAACTGATGGTATTGTCCTCAATGGCATTCGCACTGGTGGAATTTACCGCCTCATGGGACAACAACAGCAGATAGTTAACCAAGTTATTGCTGGTGAAATTGTTGCATTAAGTCGTTTAGAAGGAATTAAAACAGGCGATACAGTCTCCACAGAACAGCAATCTGCAATAGAATTACCTAAAGCTGCACAGTTGGAACCTGTGTATGCCCTCGCCATTACACCAGAAAAGCGCAACGATGAAGTTAAACTCAGCGGTGCTATTACCAAGTTATTAGAAGAAGACTGCTCACTCGCTTGGGAACAACATGGTGATACTCACGAAGTAATCCTCTGGGGTCAAGGCGAAATTCATTTGCAAGTCACCCTAGACAGACTGCGCCGCAAATATAATCTGCCGATGACAACCCACTTACCGCAAGTACCTTACAAAGAAACCATCCGCAAAACAGTAGCTTCAGTTCATGGGCGCTACAAACATCAAAGCGGTGGTCACGGACAGTTTGGTGATGTTTTTCTCGAAATCAAGCCTTTACCACGTGGTACTGGTTTTAACTTTCATGAAACCATTGTCGGCGGCGTGGTTCCCAAACAGTACATTCCTGGCGTGGAAATGGGTGTGCGGGAATTTTTGACACATGGGCCTTTGGGTTTCCCAATAGTGGATTTGGCCGTAACTCTCACCAATGGTTCATATCACAACGTTGACAGCTCCGAACAAGCCTTTAAACAAGCTGCCCGATTGGCAATGCAAACGGGGATACCCCAAGCGGAACCTACGCTTTTAGAACCAATTCTGCGGGTGGAAGTGACAACACCTAGCGAATTTACTTCTAAAGTGCTGCAACTGTTGAGTGGTAGACGGGGGCAAATTCTAGGCTATGAAGGGAGAAAGGATTGGCAAGGCTGGGATAATGTCTCTGCATACTTGCCACAAGCAGAGATGCAGAATTTTATTGTAGAGCTGCGATCGCTCACTCTTGGCGTTGGTTCCTTCCACTGGGAATATGACCATCTCCAGGAAGTGCCGGAAAAGCTTGCCGAACGTGTCATTCACAGTAATGGCAATAGTGCTAACGGCAACGGCAAATAATTTTGGATTAATCTAAAATCAACTAAATGTTTCGATGTAGGGACACTCTTTATGGCTTATGGGTGTCCCTTTTAACTGGTCGCGGCGCGAGTCTTGCCTACGACACGCCTAGGGCGAACGAGCAGCGTTCCTTCCCCACCATACATAAAAATTGCTGGGGAAGGAACGCCGCTCCGGTACTGGGTACTGGGTACCAGGAAAAGTTTTTTAAAATTTGGTGGTGGGTAAGAAGCAAGCACCATAATTTTTCTATTTTACACCCAGTCCCCAATCCCTAATCCTAAGTATTGAGTCCCTTTTAATTCAACAATGCGATGATTCCTCACCATGAAGGGGCTGTAACAATAGTAAAAGATGTCTTGAGTAAATCTAAGCGCCCTGAAATCAAGCAATTAGCCCAAGAAATTATCAAGGCACAAAATACAGAGATTAAGCAAATGCAGAAGTGGCGAAAAACTTAGTATAACAAGTGATCGCATTGTTAAAAATCTTTGCAACTCAACTAACCATTTAAGCATTTTGGTACGTTCTAGTGCAGCATAGTGTTCGTCTGCTGGCAACTGCGATTATTTACGACTCTTCCAATATCCAGGTTCTCGACTACAATGCATCACTGCTAGGACAAGAATATAGTCTTGCTCAATCGTATAAAGAATTCCATACGGAAACTTGCGTGTCATGCATCGTCGAACATCTTCATCAATCTCAACATAGCGAGTCGGGGATTCTCTAATCCGATCAATTGCATCCTCAATTATGTTGATAAATGTCTGCGCTACCTCAGTACGCTGTTCTGCATAATATTGAACGGCATTAGCATATTCTGTGAGGGCTTCAGGATGAAATACATACCTCATTGCTGAAGTAACTGCCTCACCTGAGCCAGAGCTTCTTCTCCAGGAATTGATGGTACAGAACCGTCCCGAATTTCATCTCGTCGTTTCTTTGCTTCAGTAGTCCAAGCTGTTTGAATGGTTGGATCGGTTCCAAATTCTAGGCTTTCGACTAATTTCTCTGCTAACAGTGCCCTAGATATGCCAGGAAGAGATAATAGCTCTTGTGTTAGTTCCTCAATTGATCTCATGGCTCCTCGAAAAGTTGACAAACTTATTATCACTGATCTTTAAAACATTTTGAGTTAGTGTACTAAAATGTAAAGCTGTGATGGGATGCTCGATAAGTTCAGATGTCTGAATTGGGGTTTGGGAATATGTTTTGCCAATCAAATGATAGACTCTAAATCCTTTTTTAAAAGAACTATCAAGATTTTTCCCAGGCGGAACATAATACTGAACAAATATTTCCTTCTGCAAATCCAAACATATCATACTTTCAGAAATGTTGAATCCTAATACAAAACTTTACATATCTAGTTACACTAACTTTAATCAGTATACAAACTAGATCGAGAAACGAATGGCACTAATAAAAGGCCAAAGCCTTGTCTAGTCTCGTTCTCAGCTTTAAGATGGGGAATGTATTCCGAGAGGCGGAGCCTCCCAGAATGGTTTCCCAGCCTAGAGGCTGAGAACAAGTCAGGGCAAGGGCTGTATCTTAACTTAGTGCCATTTGATCGAGAAACAAAGAGATAACGTCTAAAACTATCTGCCATTGATTGATACTATAGTTGTAGATAAAAAAACTTGCTGGCAAAGAGTTTCCTGGCTGCTAGCTGATGTATTTAGTTTGGGATTATGATGCCCACAACAGACGCTTGTTAAGACATGAAAGAGGAAAAAGTCGTTATCAGTTGATTTAGCTACAAGCTAGTTGATTCGTTGACCAATGCTGAATTCACTTTAAACAACACTCAATAACCTGCATTCATCCGTCCAACACGTCAAGAACTTTAATTGACTGTCACTTCTCGAAATTAAATGATTGATTTTGAACCTTGGGATAGATTGTTGCGTCAGTATGTTGATCAACAGGGTCGTGTAGATTATATTGCTTGGAAAACTGAGCAACCTCAAGCCTTAGCAGATTGGTTGTCGAGTCAAAAAAATCTGCTTTTGACATCTAATTGCAACACTTTTGAGCAATTGGCATTGTGGATCAACCTTTACAATGCGTTCACCATTTCGGCAATTTTGGAGAGATACCCACTTAAGTCAATTCGTCCACGAATCTTAGGCATTCCCAACTGGCTGACTTTTTTGTGGTTTTTCCAACGTCGTGCTTATTATATATTTGGCGAACGTTACAGTTTAGCCCAAATAGAAAATCAGATTTTGCGGGAAAATTTACATGAACCGCGAATTCATTTTGCGATTGTCTGTGCTTCAGTTGGTTGTCCTCTACTGCGTGCTGGTGCTTATTTCCCTCAAAAAGTTACTCAGCAGTTAGATGAAGATGCTCGTCGCTTCATCAATGATCCTGAAAAAGTCCGTTATGACTCCAGTAGTAAAACGCTCTACTGTAGCAAAATCTTTAAATGGTATCGTCAAGACTTTCTCAAGGTTACACCCTCCATTCCAGAATATATCCGCTCTTATCTAGAAACAGACTTGCCTTTGAATGCCTCAACGCCGATTTCCTATCTTTACTATGACTGGAGCCTGAATCAGCGGATATCTTGATAAAATTGTTTGAGGTAATTTGCATCAACGCCAATCCCCCACAAGAAACCGATATAAAGATAGATTGCGGTTGCTTTGAAGCTACCCCATTTTGCTACGCGGCGATCTGAAGAGTGAACAATGCGGTTTACCTGATAAATACGTCCTTTTTTAACCAATTTTAGGCATAAATCTCCATCCTCCATAATCGGCAATGCCT
>JBGTMK010000618.1:0-4598 GCA_041743605.1 Nostoc sp. | reverse complement strand
AAACATAAAAAGCTATTTGACCCATGTTTTTTCAATCATTTACGACAATTCGTCCTATTTTGAATGAAAAGTTGATATTCAGATACAGTTTTAAGCTTTTTATCTGTATCAAGAGCTACAAAATTAGATGCGCTTACCCTGTGCAAAGTGCCTCATGCTAGACAATCTGTTAAAACCGCAAAGTAGCAAAATAAAGTTCTGATTTGATTTCGCTACACCTAGAGCGCTTACTCAATTTATGATTATGTTTGAGGTTTAGGATAGGAGTATTATTTTTCTCTCTCTGTAGTGATAAAGTAGGGTGAAGTGCTTTCCGCATTGTTCGCCGATAACCTTCCCCAAGACTGTTGAGATAAACTTCAACTTCATGCCCTTGAGCAGTTGATGAGTCTGGCGGATCGCTCTCCAAGCAGGTGTTGCGGAATGAATGCGGTAATCATGCAGGGGTAGTCCTGTTCCTAGAGAGTATGCACTGAACTACCTGCCTCTACTTCGCTATCGGGTGGGGACTGCCGCCAGTTGTTCAGACGTTGCCAGTCGCAACAACTTTAACTTTAGACATAAATTACAAAATATAATCTTTAAGCGCGAGCTTCTTCCCACCAGAAGAATAATTGAGAATGTATCGCTAAGATGCAGAAACTACCCATGCCGAAAAACTGGATTATTAAAGTAGACAACTATTTCCATGCAAACCCCAATTGCATCATCGCCACCGCCCATGTGGACACGTTTCCCACAAACCTACCCCTAGAACCCAACATCCGAGAACCTAACCGCAAAAGTGCGACATACCGACAAATCTTTGACTCTGTGACGACTCAACCAGAAAAATTCTTCTCTCGTCACAGTGGAATCGTTCTGTCAGCGAATAAAGTTAAGCCCAGCAAAAACAAAACCGAACTGGAACTAGAAGTTTTAGAAGCTAGCGAGGGGGGTAGCGATGGCATTATCAACGGAGGTCATACAGTTTTAGCATTTGAGCAAGCTAAAAATTACAAATATGACCTCAGCCTTGCCAGAGTCAAAGTTACCATCCACATCGGCCTCCAGGAAGAGGAAGCTAAAGATATAGCCCTCGCCTCAAATACCACATCGCCAGTGGATTCTCGCTCCAAAGTCAACGCCAGGGGAGATTACAAATTTATCAAGCAGTATTTAGCCCAGTTAGAAAGAGCAGAAGATAGAAAATTTAGAATAGCCTATTACCAAAACCAAAGCGGCGCTCCTAGAAATGCTCAATGTAATGTTAACCACTTGTTCAAGCTGATCAACTGCCTCGACAGAAATAGATACAATCCCGACGGCAATAAACGAAGCAAGCACCCTACAGGTACGAATACCCCAAGCCAAATCACAGACACTGAGAGGGAAAGATTAACTCTTCTATTGCCTCTACTTCCCAAAGCTCTGTGGATTGAGCAAAGACTGTACGAAATCATCCAAGAACATATCAGCAACCCCAGAAGAAAGGGTGTCAACGATTTAGCATCAATCGATACACGCAAAACTACCCTTCTCCCCGACAGCAAGTACTCGTTTGGGTTTGGTGCGCCAACTGACCTGGCACTACCCATAATTGCATCCTATCGGGTATTCCTAGACCAAGACTATAACTGGATTATTCCTTTTGAGGAATTCGCCGAAAACTTTCTCCAACACCTGTGGGGTAACTATTACCGTAAATACTTGATATCGGAGAAAACAGCAGGAAATACAGTGGGGACTAAAATTTGTCGCAACTCAGAAATTTGGGAAAGTCTGTACATTTCGGCCCAAAGTTATCTCAATCAGCACTTGGTGAAAATTGTCAACTCCAGCAAGCATGAAGAATTAACACTCACACCAACCTAAAATGTCCACTTAACAATTAATTGTCATCTAAAAAGAGATTATGGGCATTTTCTAGAATACCAGTCTCTAGGGAAAGCCTAATTGTGTTGCGATCGCCCACCGTAGGCCCTTTGTGCCATCGCAGCGCAAGGGATTTTCAAAATACAGGTTCTGTGGGTTGGCAATTACCGTCTACCCCTAAAACCTGTAGCCTTTACTAGAAAAGGATTTCCGAATTTCAATAACCAATTAGACTTGACACGATGGATTTTACGGCGTACCAAGGTAGGTAAATTGCGCTTTCACGAGAATTATCTGCACTTTATTGGTGCGATGGTCTCCGACCGACCGGAGGTCATCGCCACCGGAAAGGGCGGTTACGCCATCGCAAGAAGGCGGGGCGTAAGCCCATCGCGCTCCTAAACAGTTGCTACCATTCACCTGCGGCGGTTTGGGAAGAAGCTATAGCAAAAGCCTTGGTGGTCAGGACATTAACAGATGATAAAACTTAGACACAAAAAGACCTTTCACCCAGTCCCCAGTCCCCAGTCCCTTGCTATAACAGCATCAGCTTCCGAAACAAACACGGGCGGTGAATTAATTTCAGAATGTCTATGACAAGAGTAGTTTTAGATACTAAGCCTGATGAAGACCCTTGCTCTTGAGTATCAGAAAACCGACTCGTGCGTTCACACAAGTTAACATTTCAATTAATTTGGCAAAACCCTTTTTGTTAGTAGTGAGTAGAGTAGCAAGGGGGAGTAGAATGAGACTAAAAATGTCTGGGAACAAACGTTATCGGACATTATTTTGGGGCGGATAAACCCGCTTTATCCCGCGTATTATTTTGAGGCTGTGTGATGACGTTATCACGTACAGACGCAGGTGTAGATACAGAAGAATTAGGGGTGGCGATCGCTCAGTTATCACCGGAACAACTAGCGGTGATCAAAGCAACAGTCGAAGCGGTGGTACAGGCAACTGGCACACCCAAAATCACTGGGGCGGAAACTACCAGCGAACTGTTTTCTAGTTGGCTCTTGAGTAGGGAGTCAGAGCAAACTGTGCGGGCATACCGAAATGACGTGATGCACTTTGTTCAGTGGCGACTAGGCATTGACTATCCAGACTTAGATAATTTAAACCTGCACACCACTACCAAAGAAGATGTGGACAATTACAAAGCCCACCTACTTAAAAAAGAGAAAACAGGGGAAATTGCTCGTGCTTCCGTCCGCCGTCGCCTTGCTTCCCTTAAAAGCTTTCTGCGCTACGCTTGCGATGTAGGCTACTTGCGGGCCAACCCTGCAATGTTGTTGAAAGTACCTCCGGAGCGCAAAAAGATTAAGGAGCGCACCCTGACTGAGACTGAGATTGAAATCCTATTCGATGCAGCTGCACAAGTTGTAGAACAAGCCCCCACTCCTCACAAAAAGATACAAGCGCAACGCAACCAACTAATTCTAGAGCTTTTTTACTACGGTGCTATTCGGGTAGGTGAGAGTGGTTTAACCTGGGCTACCATGCATTCAAATCAGTCCGGGCTACCTTACATCAAAGTGGTAGGCAAAGGAGACAAGGAGCGCGATGTTCCCATACCAATAGAACTTTACCAATACCTTTTGGCTAATCGACAACATGCTAAAGACAAAACCGAGCCGCTTTTCACAAGCCAAAAAACGGGTGAACCCATTTGCGATCGCCACATCCGCCGCATCATCAAATCCATTGCCGAAGTAGCAGGGTTAAGTCGCATCCCCTCCCCACACTGGTTACGGCACAGCCACGCTACCCACGCTGCTAAAAACACGCCTATTCATATCATCACTAAAACGCTGGGCCACTCGTCAGGGAAAATCACGATAGACAACTATCTACACGTGGGTGAAGATGAAGCTAGCTCTCTTAACCTCAAACGATATCGCTGAGACTTTGTGAGACATGCCCCGATTAGAAATTAGCGGCGCGGCGATCGCTTCGCTACGTAACCCATCGCGCCACTAGCCCAGAAATGTGAACGCTTGCGTCACCTGAGCGGATGATACAGTTCGTCAAGAGCATTCCATTCCCAACCCACGCTCATTGGATCGCGGTTACGTGACCAACTCAAAAATTCTTTGGCGCTGAGTTTTTCTCTTTCAGCAATCAGGCTTTGGGGGTTAACACCGAGTCTTGGGGCAAGACTTTCGTTTGTCCTGGGTTGTAATTCAACTTGTGTTTGTTGGTACGGGTGCACTTGTCTTCGTGGTTTGTTGTTGCCCAATCTCCCAGAGGCGATTGCCCGTTCGATTAGCTCCAGCTTTTTGGTGATGGCTTCAAGTTTTGTTTCCACCAAGGAGCCTTGATCGGCAAGATGGGATTCCAGTTTCTCCAGCTTTTTTTCTAGCTGTTTGACTGATTTACTGTCTGCCGTTACATCGATATCATTATTGATATCAAATTTTATTAGTAATTCCTCTAAGGCTTGCAGCAAGGCAATTGTATGACCCTGCCTGTGTAGTTTTGATAGTCGCCGAACCACCTTAATTAGTGGAACGGGCACACGAATCATCTCGCTTGGTGGGGACTTTTGGTCAGGCATTTGATATCATTTTTGATATCGACATATTGATTGTAAAAGGTTTGGCGCAAAGCTATAATTTACTGAGTATTAATTGTGTCCAGATTTTAAAGATTGTTACATTTAGACACAATCTGCTGTAGAGGAATAATAAAGTTCAACAATAAATAATAAAGTCCAACAATTTCTGTTAGGTGCTTTACCC
>JBGTMK010000617.1:0-5122 GCA_041743605.1 Nostoc sp. | reverse complement strand
TTTGACAATTTCAAAGTCAAATCAGGGGAATGTCAATTCAGTACGAACAACTCCAGCACGTTCATGACGAGCTAGTAGTTTAACTGTGCTACCTTGGGGCATACGCACCACCCATTCCACCTTTGCCCGCTCCTTGGTAGGATCACTGTGCCTCCTAATGGGAGTTGAAGGCTTGTAAGCTCGTCCCTCTAATTGACCTAACTCTTCACGGGGCTTACCCGTTACTAAAGTTCCACCAGGAGGTAGTTCAATTTCACATATACAGCCCCGCACTAGCTTTTTTTCTAAAGCTTTTTGAGTGACATTAGTGGGCAACCAGCCTGTGTTATGCACAACCAATCGCACCCGATAAGTATCATCACCCAAGTTGTGGATACTGGCTTCATAAATCTCTAAACGAGGAGAGATTAACAGATGCCAAACTAGCCATTCCGGGAAAAGGGCTATCTCTTTCTCTAGAAACTCAGGGGGTGGATTTGTCCAGGCGTACATGGTATCCCAGCCGCCTAGTTCAATCTTACCGAGTTGAGGATGCTCGAAGGGATACCAATCTACGTAACCCTTACCTGCAAGTTTTTCATCGTTCCAGCGCAGCAACTTCAGGTCATCTTCTAAAGGGTGTTCTCGCTGCCAATCGGTGTATTTGTAATCAGTAATTCCAGCTTGGCGCTGGGGACTCCACACTTCTACTGTCCAGGCAAATAAACCCTGATATTCATAAGCCCAGTCGTCGAATGTACCTGTAATTACGTCTTTGGGGTCATAACGGAAATCATGAAAGGCGGAAATGGCTGGATATTGGGTGAGTTCAGCGCCTTTTGCACCAATGCGTTGATAGGTACGGAGGTCATTGACAGGGAATTCATCATCGCTGAGGTGGGTGTAGGGACGGATGAGAACACCGCTGAAGGTGTGAAATGCGATCGCTCCTGTAATATTAGGATGTGTACTGATAAACTGGACTAGCGATGTCTACGACGGGCTACGCCTACGCACTTCTGTTTCAGATGTCGGATAAGGGCCAGCCCCCGGTTGCTCAGATTCTTGCCTCCACAAAAATGGAAAATTCCGGTTTAAGTCTAGCCCTTCCCTAGAACGCTGAATCTGAATTTGAACTCCGTCATAATTTTCTATCTTTCCTTCTGGTAGTACACGATAATACTGACCACCTGTTTCTGTTGGTTCACGTCGCACCAGCAAGCGCGGTTCACTAGGACAAACTTTCCAAGCCCCATTGGCATCGGGGATTCGCATCAATAAAATCCGACCATCGCCATCGATATCTTCCATCAGCAACCCTTCATTACCTTCCTCATCGTGGGGATAAGGACGAGTACTAGAGCGAATAAATTTCGGTTTATCAGCCAATGCCAACTCAGCGCCATCAGGGTTAACACGGGGGCAAATATAGAAGGTACGGGTATCTAAACAACGGGTAATTTCTGAATGAGTACCGTAAGCTGTAACTAATGTTTGCAAAAAGTATAGGCAAACACTTGACGGCGCCAGTTCAGTGGCGTGGATATTGCCATCAACCCAGAGGGCAGGTTTTTCTTGATGTGCGCCGGTGGCAAAGTTGGTAACTGTCAATAGCCAAATATCACGTCCTTCGTAACTCTTGCCAATACTTTCGATGCGTACTAGTTGGGGAAATTCCTTCGCATAACTGTGTAGAATGCGCGTTAAGTCTTCATAACGATAGTATTTATCAAACCGAACATCTGGCATAATAACTTCCCCCATTACGAATTACGAATTGCGAATTACGAATTATCTAATTTGGCTTACCCGTAATCGTGAATGCTGCCCAGTAATAAGGATGATTATAAAGATTTTTATCTGATGCCATTTTACTATTTCTATATAGTTGTGTTGCTAAATAAGTTTGAATTCTTACTTCTTCAGGATGTAGGTTATTCAAGATATCTTCATACCATTTTGTCAGTTCACCAGCAGTTAATTCTTTCAGCCATCGTGTTGCTTCAGCTAAGGCAGTAACTGCTGATTTATTAGGATGTAATCGTCGGTAAAACTCGATCATCACTAGGGCGCTAGCTGAAGATTCTACACTCCAAAGAGTACTCACTACATGAGGAATACCCTGATTCAGAAAAGTAGTAACTAAACTGACATATTCGCTGCTAATAGTATAGTTGCTAGTACTGAAATTTTCACAAGCAGAGAGTGTAATCAGATTGTAACTTGCGAGATTGTATTGGCAGATTTCATCTAAAGTAAGCTTATCATCACCAGCTAATACTAATTCTGATTTTTTAGGTTCAGCCAAATTATTAATGACATTACCCGTAAAATGCAAGATATTATAATTATCAAACAAGGCATTTTCAACAATAGCTTTTGTAGCTTCTGACCCCTGAATTCGTTGGATATTATTGAACATCTGGCTCACAATTTCAGACTCAAGTTTAGCAAATTTCAGTGTGGGAGAACCTGTACTCTCAGGATGTTCAACACTGAGCAATGACTGATTTTGCCACTGCCAAATATCTTCAGTTGTGATTGATAAACCTACTTGGGCACTAGGTAGATAGGTGACGGTGAAGTTTGATTCCACATTGGGTAACTCTTCCAGTGATGGAGAAGAGAGATGGAAAAGTGT
The DNA here is from genome assembly GCA_041743605.1 of Nostoc sp. Taxonomy (GTDB): domain Bacteria; phylum Cyanobacteriota; class Cyanobacteriia; order Cyanobacteriales; family Nostocaceae; genus Nostoc. The sequence continues at coordinate 2,502 of JBGTMK010000617.1, read as the reverse complement.
ATGAATGGGCAATCGGTACAAGTCACGGTGAGGAATTAAAACTAGTTGGGTGATGCCTTCGAGTTCCTGTGCAATTGTGGAAATATTCAGGATTTCATACAGTTGCAACAGTTTCTCTTCCATATCAACTCGCCAAGAATGCTGGCTTTTACTTTCTTTGTCTTGGGCCGTGCTGCGATATTCTTGGTATTGTTGATGCCAATCTTCTAGCCAAGTTTCAAATTCAATTAGGCGTTGCACTGCTTCCGGGAGAGGCAATTCATTTAAACGGATAGCATCTTCTCCTAAAGGTATTACCCCAATATCTTGCATGGGTGTAAAAAGGAGAATTGGTGATGGCGCTTGGTCTTTGAGAATGAATGTATGTAGAGCTACTGGACTAATATGCCAGTAAATAATTGCTGTTGTGGGATTAAATAGTTGTTGAATTGCCCCATAATAAGGCGAGTAAATATGATCATTCCAGCCAGAAAGCAGCCAGTTTAAACAAGCATTTTTACCTTGTTCGGCAATTTCCCAGGCTTCAACTAAATCACCCGACTCTACGGCTAAATCAACTGCCAATTGATTAAAACCTGCAAATTTTAAAGCTAGTTGTTTTTTACTTTCGTCTGAGCGAGTTTCTTCACTCAGTAATTGTTGTAATAAGTCTGTACCGCGTTGCAGTAATTCTTGAACTTGTGTTGTTTGTCCCAAACCCATCAGCACTTTGCTTAGAGATTGTAAAACCTCTAGGTGCAACTGGGGAAAATATTCTAGTGTCAGGGGTAATAGCGCCTGATGGTACTCAGATGCGGCTTTGCGCCAATAATCGCGGGGATTGGGATGTTTTTTGCCTTGCTCATAGTAAGTATTAGCGATCGCCAGATGCAATCTCCCCCAACCTTCTGGGTGGGTATCTGTTCGCAGGTGCTTTAACCCTTCCTCGTAGCTGGCTAATTTCCCTTCGTAGCCGCCCTGTTGTAAGGCGGGATTTGTCGCTGTGATACTACTCGAAAAATTCAGTAAGGCGTCAGAATCTACTAAATGACCGATCGCAGTTCCCCGACCAATCCAAGCTTCCCAATAATCTTGTTTAATTTGCAAAGCGTTGTCATAACAAACGATCGCTTCGGTAAATTGTTCTAAATAAAACAGTGCTAACGCCTGATTATACCAAGCTAGGTGAAAGTCTGGTTTAATGGCGATCGCTTGTCGATAGGAGGCGATCGCTTCTTGTCTTCGTCCTAAGTTGTCTAATGCTATACCTCGGTTGTACCAAGCTAAGTAGAAGTCGGCTTGAATGGAAAGGGCTTTGTCCCAGGAAGCGATCGCTTCTGACCATCTTCCTAAATTAAACAGCACTACACCCCGGTCTATCCACACTTCGTGGTACTCTGGGTAAATTTCTATAGCTCTGTCGTAAGATACAATCGCCTCGGCAAATTGTTCACTTACAGCCAGGGCTATGCCTCGGTGATACCAGTTTTCCTGGTCTTCTGGTTCGAGTTGTAGCGCTTGGTCATAACTAGCAATAGCTTCTGGTAGCCAACCTAATTTCAGCAGTGCCAAACCCTTGCTAGACCAAGCTTCTTGATAGTCTGGTTTAATTTCTATGGCTTTGTCAAAAGAAGCGATCGCTTCTTCAAAGTATCCTAATTCTCCGAGGGTTCCACCCCGGTTGTACCAAGCTTTGTAGAAGTCGGGTTTCAGTTGTGTGGCTGTTTCGTAAGATGCGATCGCTTCATCAAAACGTTCTAAATGGAACAGCGTCAAGCCTCGGTTAAACCAATATTCTGAGAATTCGGGTTGTAGTTCGATGGCTTGATTATAAGATGCGATCGCGCCTAACAAATCACCTGTTTTCGCTTGGCTTAGACCTTGGTAAAACCACCCTTGAGCGTGAGTAATCGGATTATCGCTATGTCGCTCAATAATACCAGGGGAATTACTACTTTGAACTGCCAAATCCGAGGCAAGTTGCTGGACTAAATTGGTGCTTTGATCCAACCTTACCCACAACTCATCTAAAGTATTAGCCACATTTGGCTCTAAATTCGTCAAAGTGTTATCCCAGGTTTCCACCGAGGGAGACGTTGCTAACTCAGGTCTTTGCCTAGTGGAAAGGATATTTACTGGTGTTGTAATTTGAACAACTTCTTCTTCCTCGTCGAACCTCAATTGGGTTAACAAAGTGATTGAATCTGCCGCTGCGGGGAGAGGGACATATTCTGGTATTGTGGCTTGGGCATCTTCTCTTTCAGACTCCAATACCAGTTCCTCTAGGTTTTCGGGCAATCTTTCCTCAAAAGAGGCATTTTGGGATGCTGACGTTATTATTTCAACATCTGGCACATCATATTCCCATAACTGTTCACCTAAGCTACGGATTAGCTCTTGCCCAGGGGAAGTTGAGATAATTTCTTCATTGGTTGTAATTTCTACCACATCTGGCTGATCAGATTCCCATAACTCCTCGCCAAAATTACGGATCATTTCTTGCCCAGGAGTAATTTCTACTAC
>JBGTMK010000616.1:0-25782 GCA_041743605.1 Nostoc sp. | reverse complement strand
TCGCTTCTGCTGTTGGCAAATTAGTTGCCAGTAAAACTTGATTAATAGTGCATAATCTCAGCAGTGCTTCTTCATTTGCTTGACCAGACTGAGGTTGCAGCAAATCTCTCAAGAAAATAACTGCTAAAACTTCTCCTGCTCCAACCAATGAAGCAATTGTTTGATATCCTCCAGAAGTTGGTGCGGGGGTTTGTTGACTAATAGTTATCCCTGCTTGTTGATGTAAGACTTCAGTAACAGATGGCCACGTAATTGTAAAGCTATCTGAGAAAAATTCCTGATGTTGAGAAACAAATTCAGCAAGTTCTGATTTCTTACTTTCGTGAGCAATGAGTACTATATTTCTTTCAATGAGCATTTCTTCTGGAGTTTCCTGAAACTCATCTTCTTTTACTTCAGAAACTTCTTCAATAGTCTGACTGATGTTCTCAGTCGCTTCACTTTCTGTTGTTTCCTGAATATCGGCTGAGTCAGAAACTTCACTTACTTGTACAGAAAGATCATCAACATCTACACTGACTTCTTCAGTACTTATATTACTCAAATCAATGTATTGACTGCTGAAAACTTCCGGGAGGTTATCATCAAGTACAGTCAATGTTTCAGGAACTTCATTGACTGTTTCATCAGCAGCAGAACTAGATTCTACTTCATCAACATCTACGCTGTCTTCTGCTGTAAATGACGTATCCAAATCTACTACTTCATCACTGGTATTTTGTGTAGCTTGGCTCAAGGTTTCTTCCGGCTGAATGTCCTCGTCTTCAGGAATTTGACTGATAACCTCATCAACATCTGCACTAACTTCTTCTACGACTGGCGTATCCAAATCTACTACTTCATCATGAGTAGCTTCTGGAACGGCGCTTTCCTCCTCAGATGCCTGATAAAAAATATCACGCGGCTGCACAAAAGTGACTTCTGCTGCTAGTGCTGCCTCCCACTCTGCATCTTCATCGGAAGTAGATTCTGCAATGGTACTCTCCTGTGCAGGAACTTCGTTGAAAATATCACGCGGCTGTACGAAGGTGACTTCCGCTTCCAGTGCTGCCTCTAACTCTGCATACTCATCGTAGCTAGCTTCTGGAATGGCACTTGTATCATGCTGCTGGACGATAGTAGATTCTGCCGCTAGTGATGCTTCCAAGTCTGCAACCTCGTCGTCGATAGCTTCTGGAAGGATACTTTCTTCTTCAGGAGTTTCAATGATGTTTTCAGGTGGAGCGATCGCATCATCAGCTACAGTAAAAGAAACTTCCTCAACATCTGCGCTGACTTCTGGAACTTCTACTTCCTCAACATCTGCGCTGATTTCTGTTGTAACTAAACGCAAATCCACAATTTCATCACGCACATCGTCTGGAACTTCGCTGAATGCTTCTGGTGACTGAATGATGTTTTCAGGGGCGATTATCTCAACAACCGGGATGACATCATCACCTTGATTAGAAACAACTTCGGAGATTTCGCTGATTTCTGGGGAAGGTGTTTCTACTTCGGGAGTAATTGGCGCTGGAACTTCGTTGACTATTTCTGGCGCTGGTGTAGCAACGTTGGGAGTGCTGACATTTTCAGGCGATCGCGGCCGAGAAAACAGTGAAGGATCTATAATTCTAAAGACTGTCTCTGGTTGTTCATAAGCGGGAGCAACTGCTTCCAAGATCAAAACGTAATCTGCAATCCGAATAACGTCTCCATCGCTCAAAGAATAGAGTCGATCTTTTTCAGCTTGTTTCCCATTAAATATTGAGCCATTTCTACTGCCAAGGTCAGAGAAGTAGTAATTTCCACCTTTCACAAAAAACTTAGCGTGTACCCGACTAATATCAGGGCTGTCTAGTAGTAAATCAGAATCAGGAGAACGGCCTATTAGCCATTCTCCTCTCGTTGGAGTTTCTATGGTAAGGTCAACTTCTTTGACTTCATTTAAAGTTGGTGAGTAGCTAACTTTTACTTTCATATTAATTTTTGGTTAATTTTATTGATTTCCGCTACCCAGCGCTGACGGGTAGTATGTTCTAAATTTAAAATATCATCTTGTGACCAGTGGAAATGATAAGCAATAAAAGCTACCTCCTCATATAAAGTATCAGAGGGGTAGCTTAAGACTCCCCCGCTAGTTCTAGCTCCACTGAAAATTGATTATTACAATGGGGACATTGTGTCGGAATATGTACATTGCCTTGCTGATTAATTCGATTGTAAAATTCTCGGAGATAGGCAATGTCATGTAAAAGCAGTCCTTCGAGTAAATCAGGACTAACAGAGTTGAAACTGCCCAAGCGAGTAATAACTCGTGCAAGCATCACCAATACACCGTAAGCTGGATTTTCCTGAACTCCGCGCTCTTGTTGCACCAAAATTTCATCTTTGGCGGTGGCTAAACGCATCACCCCATGACGATGTACTCGGTGTTCACCATCACTCAATCCTCTAGGAAGAGTGAAGGCAAATTCTGTGCAGAGAGTATCCTTTTTACGGGGCATAGGTAATTTAGGGGCTGAGGATTGGGGATTGGGGACTGGGGATTGGGGATGAGGCTTTGAACTCCTTTAATGAGTCTTTACTCTCTGCTCCCTATGCCCAATGCCCAATTCAATTTTGAAGAAGTGCTTCGGGGGAATTGATTTTATCTTCCGGTATGGAAGTTTCGTCTTCCAAGCCATTGATTCGGCGGTAAAAATCTTGGAGGTAGTTTAAATCTTGGGAAAAAAAGTTTTCCACGATTGCAGGAGTCACTTCTGATAAAGCACCCAAGTGGGTAATCACTCGCGACAAGATAATAATTGTGGCATAAACGGGATTAGCTTTAACGCGGGGGTCACGCAAAGGTGCAATTTCGTCTATCGCCGTTGATAACCGCATTACACCTTTACGGTGGAGGTTGCCTTCAGAGTCTAGATACCCCTTTGGCAGTGTAAATTCAAACTCTGTGGGAAACATAATCCTCCTAAATTACTTCACGCGTTTAAATTCCTCAAAAGCAACCTCTACCTCCTCAATTTCGATGTCATGGCTGCGGGCGTTAACATCGGCAATTTTGTAACTTGCGGGCCAAGCACCAGCTAATTCAAATCTAGCTACTTCTTGATTTGCCTGATTATAAATAGACAAAGCAACAAGTCTACGTTGCTGTGACCAATTACCCTTTTCGACTTTTTCAAACCACTTCCAAAAATCCATAGAGTTGGTGGTACCTCTACGCAGAATGAGATTACCACTCTTGGGATTGCTAGGAAGCTTAGTTCTCACCACCTGACCTTTTGATTGCCCTTTTGTACCCCAGGTTTGAGAAGTAACTTCAGAAATTTCAATTACCTCTTGGGTTCTTTTGAAGCCTTGACACTCCAAAAAGAAACAATTGGCATCGTTTTGACCTTCTAGTGTCAGTTCTAAATAGAACCGATGGGCTGTAAGAACTTCTGGAATTCGGCTTGCGGATTGTACCACTGTTAAATAATTCGTAATTCGTAATGACGCTCTCTACGAGACGCTAAAAGCGTAGCTTGCTTCCCTGTAAGGGTACGCGGACTCGCTACCGCTACGCTAACGTAATTCGTAATGAAGCTTGCGGACTCGCTACACCTACGCTCTAAGCAAAGCTATGCCGCAGGCTTTACTTAATTACGATTATTTGATTCGTTTAATTCCTTCGTGAACCAATTCAATTGTTTCAGTTGCCATATCACCACCAGAGGCGGTTAAGGTAGGACCGGTGTATTTACAGGGATAACAATTGACAATGTTCCAGCGTGCTTTTTCAGAGCTTTGTTGGTCATAAGCAACCACTGAACCAGTCTTACGATTCTGTGCCCACTTCCGAGGGTCTCCCATATCTTCGTTACAGTCTTGATACCATTTATAAAGGTCTATATCATCAGTGGCGATGACTTTTAGTGTAATGTTGGTAAATTTCACAACGGTTGGTGTAGCTTGGCGCTGTTGTTTAGCGCCTTTAGATGAACCGTGAACTTCTTGCGCTGGAGTGTTTTCAACGCCTAGCCCACTAACTTCTTTGATGAATTTATCAGTAAGTCCATCAGCCTCAAAGTAAAATTTACAAGAGCTTAAAAATTCGCCTGCCATACTTTTAGATTCCTTTGTGTGTGGTTAATTAGGGGAATGGGGAGTTGGAAGTTGGAAGTTAGGAGTTAGGAGTTAGGAGTTTAGAGTTATAACAATTCTTTCCTCAATGCCCAATGCCCAATGCCCAATGCCCAATGCCCTATTCGCTATTCGCTATCTTCAATGCCATTCCATTGGCTGATGCGGAAAACAACAAATTCAGCCGGTCTGACGGGACAAACACCGACTTCGATGTACAAACGTCCTAAAATTATGGTTTCTGGTGGGTTCAATTCTTCGTCACACTTGACATAAAATGCTTGTGCTGGAGATGCCCCAAATAAAGCACCTTCACGCCAGATGCGCTCTAAGAAGTTGCTCACAACGCGGGTGACACGTGCCCATAAATCTTGGTCGTTCGGTTCAAAAACTACCCATTGAGTTCCCAATTCTAGGGATTTCTCGATATAGCTAATTAATCTACGCACACTGATGTAACGCCATTCTGTTTTATCTGGCTCAACTAAAGTGCGTGCGCCCCAAATGCGGATACCTCGATTTGGGAAATTGCGAATGCAATTTATTCCCAAGGGGTTTAATAGTTCTTGTTCGCGGAAGTTGGTGTCATAGCCTAAACCAATTACGCCTCTAGGAACTTCATTTGCAGGGGCTTTGTAAACTCCTCTGGTTTCATCGGTGCGGGCCCAAACACCCATCACATGGCCACAAGGAGGTACTAAAATTGGATTACCGCGATCGCGTGGATTAGGTACTTTGATCCAAGGATAATAAAGGGCCGCAAACATCGAACGACGGTTAAATCTGTTCAACCACTCTACGACTTGCTGAGGTTTGACGGCTTCTGGTGGCGCATCAAGTACAACCATGCGGTTGGGCGGATTGGGAATATCGCCACTGGCAGAACCCTCGCACATACTAATCATCAACTCGATGATGCCGTGGACTTGATCTAAATTCAGCACCTGCTCTTGATAAGCCCGCATCACATCAGGACAGGCCAGCATTGTGATTTCATCAACTTCAAAGATACCGCGTACCCCGGTGCGATCGTCTCGAACCCCTTCTAAATTTTGTGAAAATCTATCGGGTGGGGTGGCAACAATGGGCGGTGCTAATTCATATTGACCATTAACGGGACGACGAGCTAAAGGCTGTCCACTTTGAGTAATGTCTTCTACAGTGACATACATCGAATTTCTCAATGCCGCCAGCGCATAAGTTGCGACTTGAGCATTAGGGTCGCGGTTCATGCTCAAGTTTTCGTATTGCTCTAGAAGCTCATCTCCCCGACGAATTTGAATGGTGAAATATTCACCCGTATTTGGAGGCGCTTCTCCTTCAGTACCTTCGGGTAAGGCACGGGGCGAACCATCAATAATTATGATATTTACTAATCCGCCTGCTGCTTGCTCAGGGCGCAAAGTAAAGCGGAGCGCTGGACGATTACCTCTAGAGTTAATTCGTAAGGTAGCCGGTTCTGGAGTCGCAGGTTTGGGTGCGCCTGGTAACTGAGTGCCGATGCTTGTTACCCAACAACGACCGCCACCATTCATAAAGTAGCCGTAGACGGAAAATGGTAAATAGGCGTTGAAGTCGGTGAAGCCGTCAGAGTTGGGACGAGCAAAATAGTTTAAATATTGCGTCCAAGTGGTTACTAGCATGGGCTTGTATAACTCAGCCCCACCACGAACGTCTTCTGTAAAGCCTACAAATCCGGCCACTGCCGTGCTAACACCTTCAATTGGTCGGCTACCCCGGTCAATTTCTTCAATGTAGACACCAGGAGCAAAGTAATCAAGTCTAGCCATGAAAGTTTCTCCAAGTCAGTAAAAAGTTAATTATTCAGGAGTTAGAAATATTTCTTTGAAAGTATGACTTTGGTTATCTACCAATGCATTGACGTTTTGGGGTAAATAGCCAGGATGATTCAGAGTCAAAACATAATTACCTAAATGAAGGTCTTCAAAAAAGAACAGCCCTTCTTTAGTGGTTAATATGGACTTTTCAGTTCCCCTCACAGCTACTTCTGTCGCTACCAACGGCAGATTTGTCACCGCACTTTTGACAATACCCGCGATCGCAACTCGTCTGGTTGATACTAAAGTGTTACTATCGCGAGACGATTGATTTCGCAAATTGAAAATTCGCTCCCAAACCAAAGGTACTGAAGTAGGTTGTGGCTCGAAGGGAATTGTAACTGTCAAATATAAGGCTGAACGCAATGGCACATTGAGAGCGCTCCATAAAGAGCCAATCTCAATTGGCGGCTCTAGGGCAACTGTCATATTCAAATTACCATAGCCCCGTAATTCAGGAACCAAAAACTCCTCTTCCAAAGTGCGATGACGTAACAGCACAGTCAATGCCTCACTAATAAAGTGATGCTCACCTAAAGCTGTTCTATCCCAGGCTGTTAATAGCAGAGAAACATCAAACCAAGCGGGTGCCCAATTTACAGTGGCAGGTAGAGCGCGTGTTAGCTTGCGTTCAACTTGCCTACCAGAATGTTGTACCTGCTTACTCTCACGTATATCAAAAATGTATAAATTGAGAGTCGGCCCTGCTCCCTCTTCCCTTCGATTACCAGGATGGCTAAAGTCAATTTGCTCTGTACTGGTAAGTGAGGTTCCTCCAGCTAGAATATCGGCTAAAGTTTGAAGAACGAAGATAAGCATGAAGGTGTTCTGCTGGTAGCTAATCCAGATGCATCTACAGTATATGTATCAGCCTTCTAAAGTTAATTAGACTTTTGTCGATATTTTGGGATTGGGCATTGGGCATTGTCTCTCTGTTTGTCCACTCCCCACTCAGCATTTGCTCAGAATGATTGAGAAAGCTAGTACCGCACGGCGTAAATAAGCCACCCATCTTAAACGTCTGAAACCCTTGCAAACAATTAATTACGAATTACGAATTACGAATTACGAATTCCGCCTTGCGGTACTAGTAGTCTGTCAATAATTGATGGATAAATTTCCTGTAGAGACGGCGATTTATCGCGTCTCTCTAACCGTTAAAATGAATTTGACACACCACTAGAGAAGATTTAGATTTTCAAAAATCCGAAAAACGGTAACTTCAGTTTGTAGATTTAATCTGGAGTGGTTCTTAATCGGACGCACTACATTTTTTTGTGGGGTGGGCAATTTTACCATTGGTGTTCAATGTGAAAGCTATCTTAGAACAAGCTTTTAGATATGTCTTGTTCCCAGTCGGAGACTGGGAATGCCCATCGTTGGGGCTGCCGCCTCTAGCCTTGCGGCAGAGCCGCTTTTGAGTTGCATTTCCAGCCAGAGGCTGGAAACGAGATTTGAAAAGGGTTTTACTTGAAGTTGACACCAATAGCGACACACTTATCTCACAAAAGTTATTGAACCGTGACTAATGCAACTATTGTGTACTTGTATATACTTAGAAAAATGACATACAGTCTTGAATGTAAACTTAATAATTCTTTGTATTCATTAGTTACAAAGATAACTTAACAAAAAAATAAACATTACTTAAACTGCATAATTTTATACTGGTCAGCAGAAGAGTAAAAACATTTGGTTGAAAAAAGCGAGTGAAGCTATGACACTAAGCTTTTCTGTACAAAAATTAGAAAATGGCTCTAATTATTTGAATTCCTCAGAAATTCAGAGCTTTTGTCAGCTTGAGTCTGAGCAGTTAACTAGTAAGTATCCAATTTTTTTCGCTCGCATTGTCTATCATGATTCATTATTGGGAGCTAATCAAGAGGTGATAAATTATGGTCAAGACCAAGTTCCTTTTTCCCCAAAAACTTTAGCTTATTTGCGTTCAGAAGCATGGCTTACAGATTTTCCGCCTGTTTTAACTTTACAGGAATTTAAGCTTAAGGACTTTTCATCTATTTCTTATATTTGCCCCATATCCTATAGAAATCAAAAAACTGAATATATTCAAATCATTACTCATGAACCTCTCTCGTCGAGTTTACAACTATATGTAAAACGCTCTGCTATGCTGCTGAGTAAGTATGTAGATATTTCTTTGGACTATGGCAGACAAAAAACTGAAATTAAACTCCTAGAAGATATCTTGCATCGAGTAGGTCATCAATTGCGTAACTCTCTAGGACTCATAGGATTGTATGCACATAATCTATACTTAGGTTTAAAGGATAGCCCTTGGCAAGAGCAAGCAACAATCATCGGCGAAAGTATACAAGATTTAGATACTAATTTAAATGAACTAATTGATTGCGGTCAAAGTGCAAAATTAAGGGTAACACTTCAAGATTTAAGAAGTTTAGTGGTTGAAAGTCTCACAAATTTACAACCTCTAATTAATCAGAAAAAACTTAAAATATTGATTCCCGATACATCGACAATACTGAAGATAGACAAATTACAAATGAAACAAGTTTTTGATAATATCCTCAGTAATGCCGCTCATTTCAGTCCTAATTCAGGAACTATTATCTGTAGCTGGCAAATTTTCCAAGATGAAGTTTTAATTAAAATCTCCGATCAAGGGCCAGGATTGTCTCAAGAAGACTTACAAAAAATATTTATCCCATTTTATTCCCGACGGAAAGGAGGCACAGGACTGGGTTTAACTATTGCTAAAAAAATTATTCTAGATCATCAAGGAAGTATCTGGGCAAAAGTTTTATCAGAAAGGGGGGCACAATTTTCGATGATTTTGCCTCGTTCAAGGAGCGTGAATTAATTCATAATTCATCATAAAAATATGATTAATAATAGTAATAAACTTTCAGTTTTACTCGTAGATGACGAAGAACGCTTTCGTCAAGGGTTACGTACTCTCCTAAATTTTTATAGTATTAATTCTGCGTTACCTGTAGAAGTTATTGGTGATGCAGATTCTGTTGAGCAGGTTTTAAAGTTTACAAACCAGAAGTGTCCAGATTTAATTTTGCTGGATATGCAATTGAAGGGATGTGATGGGATTACAGTTTTAGCACGGCTTAAGGAAACTGCTTATACTGGCAAAGTTTTAGTATTATCGGCTCATCAAGAAGACGACTGGATTTTTAGAGCAATGCAAGGGGGAGCCGCAGGTTATGTGTTTAAAAATCGTGTGGCAACCCAATTGTGTGAAGCTATTGACACTGTTACAAGGTCGGAAATTTATCTACCTTCAGAAGTTGCGAGTCGATTTTTTCGGTTTTTTCAGGCTTATTCAGACTCTTGTGTGAAAGCATGTCATGAGGTGCATTTAACTGAAAGAGAGCAAGAAGTTTTATACTGGTTAACTCAAGGTGCTTCTAATGAAGAAATAGCTAAACATTTATATGTAACAGTTGCTACTGTTAAGGCGCATCTCACCAGTATTTTTGAAAAATTGAAGGTTACTAGCCGGACTCAAGCTATTGTGACAGCCCTCAAGTTAGGATTAGTTCACGCTTGAGCGCGACGGAAGCAATCGGCGTAATTCACGAAACTTTTTGTATATGCCTTCATTTGAATCTTTTTATCAAGAATACCCCTGCTCGTACAATTCTCCCTTAAGTTGCGATCGCCCTTTCCAAACGGCGCAGCAAATCAAGGGCGCTAAGTTTTGCTTGGAATGTGGTTTTCCAGCAACTTTACCACAGGAGGCTGAGATTAAAGGAAATCAAGGGACTTATCAAATAGCTAGTTTTATTGGTGTGCGGGGTTTAGGGCGCTTATACTCAGGTGTTCAACTCAAGGACAAACAGCCTGTCATCATCAAAGAATACCTGCTACCCAATCGTTCTTTTAATGAAAGCGAGACTCAAAAGCGCAAAGAGACTTTCAAACGGGTGGGTGGGATAAGTTTAGCCGATAGTCGAATTCAAAACTTCCGTCTTGTGGAAACTAAAGAAGCGATCGCAGATGAAAAAGGAGAACGCTGCTATCTAATCACTCAAGGAATAGACTCATCTCAAACTTTAGCTAAGTATCTTATAGAAAAAGGAGCAATGACATCTCAAGATGTGCGTGAGGTACTAAATCAAGGTTTGCAAACTCTCCAGTTTCTCCATACCCAAAAGCTGCGTTTTCCCTCGAATCAAACACAACTCGGTATAACTCACGGCAACATTAGTTTAGATAGTACCTTAATTAAAGTAGAAAATAATCAAAAGTTTTCTATATACTTTTGTGATTTAGCTATTTGGGAAAACTTATTTATTCCACCCATTATTACTCAACCCGCTGCCGCTAGACCTGAGCAAGATTTAGAATCATTAGGATTACTAGCCTTTTATTTATGGACAGGACGGACAACTAATTTTTTATCCAACCAACCTCTTGATCCTAGAGATAACCAACAATGGCCAGATACCGATAGTCATTTAAAGCGGTTTATTTATCGACTACTTGGGTTAGAAACTCCTTTCGAGAATGCAGAAACGGCTCGTCAAGCACTGCTGCAACTTCCCAAAGAAGATCATGGCAAAGGTTCAAGTTCCCTACGTTCGCCAGCTTCTAAAGAAACAGCAAAGCGTTTCCCAATGCCTTTAATTTTGCTAGTAATTCTGGCTTTATTACTACTCGGCGGTGGGATTTGGTATTGGTTTTTGGGCAGAAAAACTGATAGTCCTAATCAATATATACTATGGTCTAGACTTGTGCGGAATTTCTCGGAAGTTCCCAACGTTCCTTCAGGGCAATTTACTTACACAGGAGAAAAAGAAAGTACATGGAGTTATGTTTTAACGCAACCAGTAGACAGCAGTCGTTTAGGAGATTTATTGACCAGACCAAAGCAAGATGCAACAGCAACATTTGACTATGAATCTGTTTTGTCAGCAAATATAAGTAATCCAATTAAAAGTATAGAAGAAGTCCAAACAAACAACAAAGATTTTGCAATTACTAGTTTAGTAGACAACATTACAGATAAACTTGCTAAAAAACAGGTTGCTTATGATGGATTAATTGTTTTTGTAGCATTTAATAAAAGAGACTCAAATCTAGCTAATGCTTTGGGGGGACAAATCAATCTTGAGCAATTGCGTCAAATTTACACAGGTAAAATTACTAATTGGCAGCAAATTAATCCCAAACTTCCAAATCTGACTGTGAAACCTTTTGCTCCAAATGAACCAGAAGCAATCAGTAAATTTCAGGAAATAGTTCTTAAAAACGCTCCCCAAGACGAAGCTTTATTTGCAGCGAAGGTTACTAAACTTGATACAACAAAAACCCAAAACCAGATCCGCAGTGAGACTTTAGAGGGGCGAACCACTGGGATTATCAGTTTTGGCATTATCAGTAAAACTTGGAAACAGTGTACTGGTTATCCGCTAGCGATCGCAGATGGTAAAAAGTCAGCTATTCAACCTCTGTTTCAAAAACGCGATCGCCGCTCAATTAATCCCTCAGATGACTTATGTCAGCATGATGATTATTATGTTGATGTCACAACTTTCCAAAGCTACCCCCTGGGATACCCTATTTTTGTAGTGTACCCTAAAGACAGCAACCGCTTGCCTGGTGGTTCTACATTTGCCCAGATGCTAACTACTCGTCAGGGTCAGTGTTTACTTAGTAAAGTAGGTCTTGTAGCTTTACAACCTATGCCTGATGATATAAACTCCTATGCCTGCAAATCGGTGCCCTAATCCCAGTTGCGAATATTTTAACCGTGCCCTGCCTAACAATGCTAAGGTTTGTCCCTGGTGTTCCACTCCCGTGGGTAATGTAGTTGCTCCTACACCACAACCACCTATTCAACCACAGCCTAGTCAACAACCACCCAGTCAACAACCGCCAGTCCAGTATCAACGACCAGCAACAGAGCAACCTAATTATCAGGCTCCCCAACAAGCTCCCGTTGATTATTCAACAGTTTATCAGCCACGGGTTTCTTATCCACCAACACCGCCTGTTTATACTCCCCCGCCTCAAAGAGCGCCAGTCTTAAAGCTGATTCATAGCACTGGAAGAGAATTTAACCTCGTTGGGGAAGGAGGCTATATTGGTCGCCGCAGTCAGAGTCCAGGAATAGCGCCGCCAGAAATTGACTTAACGGGTATTCCCAGTGAAGGAATAGTTTCTCGTCGTCATGCGCGAGTCGATTGGGACTGGTCGCAAAATTCATACATGATTGTTGACATGAGTACAAATGGTATTTATTTAAACAACACCTCTCTAACTCCTGGTATGCAATATCGCCTACTTAACGGTGACTCACTACGATTTGGTCAGGATAACCTAGTCAACTTCACTGTATATATTGTGTAGTAAATTCGTAATTCGTAATTCGTAATTCGTAATTCGTAATTCAAGGTTACTAATAACAAATGACAAATGACAAATGACAAATGACCAATGACAAATGACAAATGACCAATGACAAATGAGCAATATATTTCGGGAATTCCTGCAAAAAGTAGGCAGTGGAAGTCACACGAGCGAAAATTTAACTCGTATAGAAGCAGCCACCGCTACTAAAATGATGCTGCTGGGTGAAGCGACACCAGCCCAAATCGGCGCGTTTTTGATTGCTCATCGAATCAAGCGTCCCACGGGGGAAGAGTTAGCCGGAATGTTGGATGCTTATGATGAACTGGGGCCAAAACTGCAACCAATAGCCTTTGCTCGACCAACGATCGCACTTGGCATTCCTTATGATGGCAGAACACGCACAGCACCAATTAGTCCGGTAACAGCTTTACTACTCGCCGCAGTTGGACAACCAGTGATAATGCACGGTGGCGATCGCCTACCAACTAAGTACGGTTTACCCCTAATAGATATTTGGCAGGGTTTAGGAGTCGATTGGACTACTTTACCACTGGCAAAAACTCAGCAAGTATTTGAGCAAACGGGAATCGGCTTTATTTATCTACCTCAGCATTTTCCCTTAACTAAAAGTATTTGGGAGTACCGCGATCAACTTGGCAAACGTCCACCCTTGGCGACAATGGAGCTAATTTGGTGTCCTTATGCTGGGGATGCTCACGTAATTGCTGGGTTTGTTCATCCCCCGACAGAAGGAATGTTTAAGATCGCTCTGGGGCTGCGGGGAGTAACAAAATTTACATTAGTGAAAGGATTGGAAGGTAGTTGTGACTTACCGCGCGATCGCACTGCAATTATCAGCTTATCTTCATCTGTAGCATCCCAAGAGGTAGAGCGATTGCACCTCGTACCGCGTGATTACGGCTTTACTACCAAGAACGTACCCCTTGGAACTACTGAAGAACTGGTAGCGGATATTCAGGAAGTTTTAGCAGGTAAACCAGGTGAACTAATGCAAACAGCCTTGTGGAATGGCGGATTCTATCTATGGCGGAGTGGTATTTGTCCAGATATGCCAGAGGGTTTAGCTAAAGCAGAAGAATTATTAACCAATGGTGTGGTAGCAGCTAAACTCCAAGAACTCAGCCAGTCAGTAAATTAGCCGTCATCAGCGTTTGCACCAGTGTAATTAATTACGAATTACGAATTACGAATTACGAATTACGAATTACGAATTACGAATTACGAATTATTTACTCAGCAACTCCTCCAAAATAGATTTTTGTTGTAACCAATCCTCACCCACTTGGATACTAATATCCGAGCCAAGGTTGCCAGTACTTTCCACCCGCACTTCTCCAAATCCCAGAGTGTTGCGAACAGATTCGGCACTGTCGCTATCTCCTTGTTGGGCGACAATGTTAGTTACCTTTAGAGGTTCACTCCATGCCTTGGCTATATAGATGTTGCGATATCCAGATTTTTCCAAGGCTCTAATTAACGGTTGGAGGTCAGAGCGATCGCCACCTGTACTATCTTGAATTGCTACACGCAAATAGCGTGGATTAGCCATCTGCTGTTCCTGATCTGATTCCAAACCAAAGTGCTGAACCATGAGTTTGGCAATTCCATCTTTGTTGGGCAACCAATAACTAGCATCGTACTCACTCTTCTCGCTAAAGCGACCTGGCAGCATTAACATCTGCATATTAGAGCGATTTGTCCGTACCCCAAAACCCAATAGTGCCACTAACTCTTCAACAGTCAAGTTGGTATCAATGTAGTCTTTAACGACATCAAGAACTTTAGGTAATTGAGCAACAGTAGCAGGGTTGAGTGTTTGATCCATCAAGGCACGCATAACCATTTGCTGCCGCTGAATCCGACCAATATCACCAAGTTCATCATGACGAAACCGTAGTAATTGTAGTGCCTGATCACCGTTGAGATGCTGCTTACCCGCCTTCAAATTGATGTACAAACGCTGAGAATCATCTTGATATTTCATATCTTTGGGGACGTAAACTGTTACGCCACCTAAAGCATCGATCAGCTTGCCAACTCCTAGAACGTTAATTCGGACATAGCGATCAATTCCCGCCCCACCTAAGAGATTACTGACGGTTTTAGCAGTTAAAGCTGGGCCACCTTCAACATTAGCAGCATTAATTTTTTTCACTCCATACCCTTCTATTCGTGTGCGGGTATCTCTGGGAATGGAGAGCATAACTATTTTTTTCGTCTCTGGATCAAATTTGACCATGAGCATCACATCCGCAAGACCATCAAAGGAGTTTAATTGGGGCAGATATCTCAGGTTTTTGGTTTCTTCAGGAGGGTTTTGGACATCTGGAGGAAGTACGCTCATCCCCATAACTAAGAGATTCACCGGACGAGTTAATTCTGAAAATCGCATCACACCACCAGAAATGCGATCGCTATCAAATACAGCCTCATCCTGTGGACTTAGCTGGGCTTGTTGCAAAGGCGTACTGGTCAAAGACACCGCCAAAAGCGCCCCCGCAGTTGCGGAAACCATTGCAATACCACTCATACCTACCCAAAACCACAGCCAACGTGCTGATTTCGAGTTCTGGGAAAGGGAAATTTTTCTACTGGACTTTGAGGCTTTTCCCGACTGGTTTTCTTCCGCCGAACTTCTTTGAATGGTCACAGACTTCCTCACACTTACTCAATAATCAAATTCGGTAAATTTGCAGACTAAAAACATCCAAACAAATCAACCCGTAATAACTAACTCTTAATTATCAGTGCTAACTTTTTTAATGTAGTGTCAACCACAACACTTATAGCAGCATTTTTCTTTCTTTTGGGCCAACTTAGAGATGTTTTACTGAAGTATGGCAATAATAAACTAGATTTGACTAGATATATAGATAAATTAACCGTATTGTTTGATAAAATAAGTAAAAACACGGATAATTTCTTACCTTACAAAATTAAGATAAATACTTGCCAATTACCCGTTCGGCTAAATTACTAAGCCCTGGTAAACGTCCAGATTTGCCTTGTATCAGGCGCAAAATCAACCAGACACTTACTAAAAAATAACCCGATGTAAGAAAGCTATTCAGGATAAATAGACGTAGCGGAAAAAAATCTGAAGTTGCGGCGCCGGTAGCTAATAATAGATATGCCAACAGCCAAGTAAGTGCCAAAGTAATAGACAGACGACTAATAGCAAGTTGTTCCCGACTACCCTGGCCTCGATAGAGAGTCCACAAGGATGGAAAAAAGCCGATAATCGGAACTAAATATAAAAGCAATTGTGTTTTGGGCATTGGACATGGGGCATTGGGCATTGGGCATTGGGCATTATTATTCTCCCCCCGCTCCTCTGCTCCCCTGCTCCTCTGCTCCCCTGCTCCCCACTCTCCATTCTCTTTCGGTTCAAAATTTTCCATCGGGGTTAGTCTAACTCCTAAACTAGAAGGATGAACAAGACTCATATAGTTAGAGATAATAAGCTGTAAAGAAAGATTTAACTTAGTTCTACCCCGCAATCAGTTCAAAATGCAGACACGCAAGCTACTCGACTGGTGGCAAACATTTACTCCAATAGCGCGAATCGTGGCGATCGCGCTATTCGTTCCGCTACTAGTTCTCAATGGTTGGGCACTTTCGGTATTTTTTAATTATTTCCATTCTCTCACAGTCATTTTAGTCGGAGCCTCAGTACTAGCATTTCTGCTCAACTACCCCGTGAGTTGGATGGTGCATCATGGTGCTAGGCGAGAACAAGTCGCTATCCTAGTATTTCTCTTGGCTGTATCGATTTTATTGGCGTTGGGTGTGACACTTTTTCCTCTGGCCCTTACCCAGGCTCAACAATTGGTGGCTCGTTTGCCAGAATTGATCGACTCTGGACGCTCTCAGTTAATGATATTAAACGAAAAAGCTGAGACTTTTGGCTTACCGATTAACCTTGATGCTCTGGTAGTGCAAATCAACGATCGCGTCAAAGGACAATTGCAAGCGATCGCTGGACAAGTTTTAAATCTGGCGGTAGTTACAGTTACTAGTCTGCTAGATATTCTCTTGACGATGGTTTTGACTTTCTACCTTTTACAGCATGGAGGTGAACTCTGGCAAAGTTTAGTGGGATGGCTACCTACTAAATTTCGCGATCCTTTCTCGAAAACAGTCCGCCTAAGCTTTCAAAATTTCTTCATCACTCAGTTGATTTTATCGACTTGCATGGCATCAGCCCTCATTCCTACCTTTTTGTGGCTGAAGGTGCCATTTGGTCTATTATTCGGACTAACTATTGGTCTGATGGCTCTCATCCCCTTTGGTGGTTCTGTAGGTATCGCCCTGACTACACTATTGGTAGCGCTGCAAGATTTCTCAATGGGTGTGAGAGTTTTGATAGCAGCAGTAATTGTACAGCAAATTCTGGAAAACTTAATTGCCCCCCGAATTTTAGGCAGCTTTACGGGTTTAAATCCAGTTTGGATTTTAATTTCAGTCTTAACAGGGGCAAGAGTTGGCGGACTGTTGGGTGTAATTGTGGCAGTACCCACCGCTGTAGTGATTAAGACTGCTTTAAGCGCCCTGCGTCTTGGGAGTCTAAGCAGCGAGACAGACGATAGCGCCACAGGAGAAATAGCTGCATCCGTTGCAGCAAATGAATCTCCGAAAGCTGATGGTAAAAATACTCTAAGTATTTCTGAAGCGACATCACCCTAATTGAAGGAGGCAGGAGGTTTCCTCACTGCGGCTCGATGATGGAACCCATGAATAAAACGCTTCCCGTCTGATTATCCCTAATCGCACAGAAGAAGGGACGATCAACAATCATTCGGAATGGTTCTGGTTCCTGTCTCAAAGATGTTGCTACTATTCCCACTGAAGTAGCCGCAGCCGCTTCGGTTCCTTCTTCGTTCACTTCCACAAAAGTTTTATGTTTAACTTGGCTGATGGCAAAATTTTTACCCATACCAGAAAAATTGGCTTTGTTACTGAAAGCCTCTCCCATGCCTAAAGTTTTCAAGGCATCATTGAGTGTAACGTCGTAATCTGTTTTGAAGCGGGGTAAGCGAATAAATCCTTCTTGTTTGTTGAACTGAGTCATCCATTTTTCCCAGTTCTCAACATTCAAGTTTTGATAGAAAGTTTTGAGGTTAGAGTTTTCTTTGGGTAGGAAGATATAAAAACTGACTTTACCATCTTTGCCGTAAGGTAAACTAACTGCCTGAAATTGTTCGCTTTCATAGTATCTATAGTCACCCTTCTGCGACATCATTGGGTGTTGTTTTTGCTTGCCAGATGTGATGTAAAAAGGGTGTTGAGCAGTTTCTTTTTTGTCAAATTCATTACTCCAATTACCTTTAAAATATATGGCATTAATCAGAAATAACACCTGATTGGGTTCAATTGTTTCAACTATTTTGTTAATTTTGCCATTAGTATTTTCTTTTACCCAATTATTAATAGTACTAGATGCGGCGGCATCTTTAAAGTTTAAATTGCTGACTTTAGCTTGATAGAAATCCTGAGTTCTCTTGAGAAAGTCTGGTGCAAAGCTAACATCTTGATTTGCCCAAAGTGAGTTAGCAATGCTTAGTTGTACTTTCGCATCTGAATTGTCTAAAAGTTGCTTTAATGCCGCCGCGTAAGAAGAGTTGATTTCTGGTAGATTCATCCCCTGTAATTCCAGGGTTTTGGCCATTGCTTGTTGAGTCGAGCCGCTAGCGCCGTTGTAGGTCATAGCAAGAGCGATCGCCACACTCGAAGGTGAGATAAAAACATTATTCTCACCTTGATCATTTTTCAGAACTTCTGAAAACAGTTTGAAGCCAAACTTATTGCTAGACTCAACGATTTTTGTATCAGTCTTGACTGTTTTTTTTTGCAATGGAGTTTCTGGCTGAGGTAAATTAGATTGGGCAAGGGCACTTTTATTACTCTCAACTTGAGAACACCCTAATACACTGAATAGAACAACACTTGCAGCTGCCAGAGCATAACGTCTGCCTAGACTAACACCGTAACGTCTTTGCAAGAAATTTTCTTTTGCATCACTCAATTTTTGCCGATTCATTCTGCTACCTCACTTGCCAAAGATTCCCGATCTGTGCTCATGGTTGACGCAGATACTGTGTCAATGATTAACTATTGCATCTGCTCCAATAGAAAAATGTGACTGTTACAGTTTCTGTAACAGCAAATTATTAGCTCAGAGGAATTAAACACATTCCTAATTGAGGCGGCTATGCAGACGAATTATGAAAAATTTTGATTTCTAAGAGTTTTCCTATTTATAGCGGTATGCAGTTGAATGAGATACAAAAACTTTACTGAAATGATTTTACAGTAAGAACTTTGGTGTTCTCATCCAATCGATAAGCACTATATCAATAAGCGTATTGTAGACTACGTAACCACAAATAACCACTTCTGTTGGTTGAAGAAGAATTCAGAAGTCAGAATGGGCTAAACGCCCCGCTACCGCTAACAGGAGTCAGAATGAAAACGCTCTCTAGGAGACGCTAAAAGCGAACGCGGACTCGCTCTAAGCGTTCGCGGTAGCGTCTCCTAGAGAAGTCATGCCGTTGGCGAAGCCTCTCGTACCACTTCGTGGAAGCAAGCTACGCGTTAGCGTCTCCGAAGGAGAAGAGAAGGCTTTACGCTGCGCTATCCACTATGAAGTTCAAAATTCATTCTGTTAGCGTTAGCGGGGCGTTTAGCCCATTCTGGCTCCTGACTCCTGAATTCTGTATTCTGACTCCTGTTTTATGGCAGCTAGAACGTACAACCACAGAAAAATGTAGGTGATGGCTGCGCCAACATCAAGGACGATTTGAAGCCCCCCGTTTCGCCCTTATCTTCTTCTTTGCCAAGCGATCGCGTCGTTAATTTTTTTAACTCAAGCTTGAATAATTATAGATTGAAAATTGTCCCTCAAACTAGCTAATAGCCGTAACTTATCGACAGTTGCACATATATATACACTTAAGTTAATGTTTAAACTTGGCTATGAACACTCTAATTAAAGGCATATCTAGAATCAATCGGTAACAACACATAAAATGATTGACTACTAACTTAATGACTAACAGACGCCAATTTTTCAAAGGGGTGGCAGCACTTTCTAGCTTATCTTTAGCTGGTTGTGGCTGGAGGCTGGCTGAAGTACGTGCTAATTCTAATACCAATAGTCAGCGTGACCAACTTTATATCTTTACCTGGACACAATATACTGACAACCAATTACTGAAAACTTTTAGCACCCAAACTGGCATGAAAGTGCTAGCAGATGTGTATGATTCCAATGATGTCATGTTAGCTAAGTTGCAAGCTGGAGGCGGTGGCACTTATAGCATCATCAACCCATCTGACTATATGGTGCAAAAGATGGTAGACAAAGGCTTGTTAACAGAAATAAATCACGATCGCTTAATCGGTCTAGAGAATTTATTTCCCCGGTTCCAGAATCCTAGTTATGACCCTAATAACCGCTACAGTATCCCTTTTAACTGGGGAACGACAGGTTTACTTTACAATTCCGAAAAAATCAAAGATGCACCAGAAGACTGGGATTACCTTTGGCAAAACCAAGAGCAACTTAATCAGCGGATGACCTTGCTCAATGATGTTCGAGAGGTGATGGGTGGGACGTTACGAATGCTAGGTTATTCTTACAATTCAAAAAATGAACAAGAAATTAAACAAGCTTATGAAAAGTTGAAGGTGCTAAAACCTGCGATCGCACGTTTTGATACCGACGCTTGGCAAAATCAAATTCTGGCAGGAGATTTACTATTAGCAATGTGTTATTCAGCAGATGCAGTAAAAATATCTGAAGAAAATCCTAAATTCAAATATGTGATTCCTCGCAGTGGTTCTTCATTATGGACAGACACTATTGTGATTCCAAAAACAGCCCCCAACCAAGCTGGAGCCTATGCTTGGATTAATATGATTTTACAACCAGAAATAGCAGCCCAAATTACTCAACGTCTGAATATTTCTACACCTAATAGCGCTGGATTTGAGCAATTGCCAAAAATCATACAAAACAACGTTAATCTGTTTCCGCCAGAGTCACTTTTAACAAATTGTGAGCGGCTCACTCCTGTAGGAGAATTTGAAGAGGTTTACGACCGTTATTGGACTCAATTGACTAGCAGTTAAAACAGTTATGAGTTAGGAGTTAGGAGTTAGGAGTTAAAAATTAGGAGTGATTAATTTGGAAAAAAATGAGATTTCTAAAATAGAAGAATTGCATCGTCCCGTCAGAAATTGGCTCAAACCCTTGGTATTGCTTGCACCATCTGGCATTTGGTTATTGCTTTTGTTGGTGTTGCCAACTTTGATAATTTTCGAGTTAAGTTTAGTTGCAGACATCCGACCGGGAGATTTGGTCAATCCCAACGGATTCAAAAACTACATCCGAATATTTGACTCCCTTTATGTGCAAGTAATTGGGCGATCGCTATTTTTTGCCTTTGGCACCACAATAATTTGTTTAATTTTGGGCTTCCCCGTCGCTTATTGGATTGCTCAGATAGCGCCGCAGCGTTGGCGAAATTTGCTGTTATTAAGCTTTGTCTTGCCTTTGTGGACTTCCTCTTTACTTCGCTCCTATGCTTGGATTACAATTCTTCGTCCTACTGGTTTATTAAATAGTTTACTCAGCAATTTAGGCTTGCCTACTTTGCAATTACTTAATCAGAGTCAAGCTGTATTGATTGGGATGAGTTACAGCTTGCTACCCTACATGGTTTTGATTTTATATGCTTCTCTCGAAAAGCTAGACAAGCAGTTGCTAGAAGCCGCAGCTGATTTAGGTGCAAATCCTGTGGAAACTTTTTTCCAAGTAACTGTACCGCAAATTTTTCCGGGAATTGCAGCTGCTTCCATGCTTGTATTCATCACAGGCTTGGGGGATTTTGTCGATCCAGAATTACTTGGTGGTGCTTCTAGTATGACCGCAGCGCGGTTAGTTTATAACCAGTTTCTTGGAGCAACGCAAAATTGGGGATTTGGTTCAGCCTTAAGTATGACGTTAATTTTGCTTGTTAGTATTGCGATCGCACTTTTAATTAAGTTTGGTGAATCTACACCCAAGCGCTAAACTTTTGTTCGCTCCTTTATAATAAAGGGATTAAACGCCAGCGAGACAACGGTTATGCTCTCACCTGATCTCAAAAACGCGTTACCAACTACCGACGAACTTCCCTGTTCAGACGATACCCCAGTGGATAACGAAGATCAAAACTTTTTGCCCAATATTTTGCTCTTTTTACTTAACTCCATTTGGGCAAATCGCATGGATTGGTACTTCGGAGTAGATATGGGACTGTATCACACCACAGGAGTAAATCCTAGAGTACCTGTAGTCCCAGATGCTTTTTTAAGTCTGGGAGTAGAACGGAAAAAGGGTGGTAAATCACGCAAAAGTTACGCGGTTTGGGAAGAAAATGGGATAGTTCCAATATTCACATTAGAAATGGTATCCCATACCCCAGGCGGTGTATATGACGAGAAGCTAGATATCTACAGAAAACTCGGTGTATTGTACTACGTAATTTATAACCCTGAATTTTGGCGACGCGACCAACATCAACCCTTTGAAGTGTATAAGTTGATAGATGGAAACTACCAACTGCAAATAGGTGAACCTTATCTGATGCCAGAGGTAGAGTTAGGTATTGGGCGACACCAAGCTGTAATTGGCGGGATACAACAAGAGTTTTTATGTTGGTATGATGAGCGAGGAAATCGCTATTTGACAGATGGAGAACAGGCACAACAAGAGCGATCGCGGGCTGAACAAGAACGGCAAAGGGCTGAACAGTTAGCGCAGTATTTACGTTCTCTAGGTGTAGATCCAAATAATCTACCTGGTAATTAAGGCGATCGCGTCCCAAGGATTGATACACTCCATAAGTACACTATGCTTCTTTCACCACTGTGGTATCACTGAGCTTAAACTCTCACAGATAACTTACTGATCGCACTCAACTAAAATTCAGATTAATTTTAATGATTTGTCACCATGAGCAAATGATTTAAATCACTTGTATTACTGTTAATTAAACTCTTAATTGTAGATAAAAATTCATGCTCTAAATAAGGCTTAGTTAAGTAAGCTTTAGCACCCAATTCTTGGGCAAGCTGGCGATGTTTTTCAGCGCTACGAGAAGTGAGAATCACTACAGGTATTTTGCCTAAATTGGGGTATTGACGGAAATTACTCAACAACTCGAAACCATTCATTCGTGGCATCTCTAAATCGGACACAACAACTTGAATTTCTGGATGTAAGTGCAACTTCTCTAGAGCTTCTACACCATTTTGAGCTTGTATTACTTGATAGCCAGATTTTTGCAGAGTCAGAGAGAGAGTTTGGCGGAGACTAATTGCGTCATCTACTACTAAAATAACTTTTGGTGATTTATTATCTGGCTCTTGAGAATAACTGGGTTGGCTTTCTATAATTGTTGTGGAAGTAGATGCAGCAAGTAATGGTGTAGATGAAAAAGTCTGCCCCGATATCGCCAAGGCTTTTTTATTTGAGGAAGAAGCTGAAGTTACTGGTAGCGCTCTGATATCAAGTGTTGTCTGTTGGATCTCGCTAGACTTTACCAGCAGTGAAGCATCAATCACTAAGATGAGATTACCATTGGCTAAACTACTACAACCATAAATATATTTTGGCGGTGCGATCGCATTTCCTAAAGGTCTAATTACCAGTTCTTGTTCACCAATTATTTGGTCAACTTCTAAAGCAATTTTTCCCTGATTTCGTCGTAGTAAAAGCACCGGATTTTTCGCTACGCTTGGATCGTGAGCATTTGTTGTACTGTATGAAGTAGCACTATTAAAGAATGAACCATTATAATCAATCAACTTTGAAAGTTGACGAAGGCTGACCATAGTATCATCATTGTCTGTGTTCAAATGCAAGACTTTATTCCCTTCAATTTCTTTAATCTGTTGATCAGAGGGAATCAATATTTTTTCTACACTGTCCAAAAGGAGAGCATAAACAACACCTTTGGCTTGAACTAGCATTAATTTTTCTGTAGTCATAGAAAAAGGAATTTTGAGTATAAAGATTGTTCCTTGATTGGGTAAGGATTGAACTGAAATTGAGCCATTGAGTGCGTGCATCTGAGTACGCACAATATCTAAACCCATACCGCGCCCAGAAATATCACTCACTTTATTAGCAGTAGAAAACCCAGGCGCAAATATCAAATCTAAAAGTTCAGATTCAGGCAGATTAGAAGCATAAACTCTAGTTTTTTCTTCAGTTTGTATGGGATAAAGTTCAGCAGCTTTTCTACGAATTCTGTCTAAATTTAATCCCTGACCATCATCCCTAACCTCAATAACAGTTTGGCTACCCTGATGATAGGCGCAGATTTCGATTAAACCTTGCTCTGGTTTACCAAGCTCTCGACGAAGTTGTGGAGCTTCAATACCGTGGTCAAAAGCATTACGTACTAAGTGTAACAAGGGATCATAGAGCTTTTCTGCGATCGCTTTATCTACTAGAACTTCACTACCAATAAGTTTTAATTCTACAAGTTTGGCATGAACATTCCCCAACTTATTTACCATGTGGGGGAAGCGATTTAGAATATTGCCCAAAGGCGACATTCGTGCTTCTACTAAGCTATCTATAATATTAAGAGTTAAATTCTCTTGTTTGTCACTAATTTGAGCAGCTTGGGTCAAAAGCAAGTCAAGAGACTCTGTGGTTTCTTGTAGTTGCAGTGTCTCTTCTATTGCTTCATGCAATGTCATGTGAAATTCTGTATACACATCCATTTCTAGAGAGTCAAAATCCACTGCAAAACTTTGCATTTGTTGTGAGCTTATATTTTGTATTTGTAATGGTAAATCGCGTAATTCATTTAAAGTTGTTTGGTGTCTAGTGAGTTGCTGTATTAATTGCTCAATTATTTCTTTGACTTGTTCATCTTGCAATCCACGTCGTTTTTGATAAATCAGCAATTCTCCTGCTAGATAATTAAGGTGTTGCAGTCTCTCTGTATCTACTCGAATAAATGAAGGTTGGCGAAAGTTTTTAGTTTGAACATACTGTGATTTATCTTCTATTTCTTTGTTGATTTCTGTAGCTAAATCAGGCATGACTTCAATAGCTGTTTCAGAAACATTGATAACGACCTGTTCACTGACAGTTAATGAATCAAGCTTTTCTGAAAAATCATCATCAGTCTGGAAAGTCACGATTTCAGCAGCAATATTTTGGCTAGCTTCTTCTCCCCATATTGCTTCTAGAAAGTTATCAGTTGTTTGGGGTGATACAGATATCTCTTTAATAACTAAGAGTGTTTGTAGTCTGGGACTATCAAGCCAATTTTTCTCTTCCCCAGTAACAGGAGGATAATTTTTATATTCTTTTGCTAGTTTATAAATTTGGTTTTGTAGAATTTTAATTACTGAGAGATAAGCATCAGATGATTTAAGAGAATATTGAAATTTTGCAACTGCAAATAGAATGATTAAGATGATACCACGTCTATAAATATAAAGACTTGGACTATCTTCTTCATCTTGGACAAAATCAAGAAACTTTTTCAGCCAGTTTTCGATATACTTAAGTAGACTTTTTATTTCTAATGTGGGAACTAGTAAAGTCAAACTTAATTCTGCTTCTGGTATTTGCATCTGGTGATTGAACCAGCCAAAAATATAGCGAATTACCTTTAAATAAAACTTGGCAGTTGTTGGATTTACCGATTCATTATTATTGTGATCAGATGTAGTGATAAACTGGTAAAATTGTTCTTCATTGGTAATAAATATGCCAGCAGATGAATTGTTTTGCAACTGTTCTGATAATCCACTATTTACTACAGTTGTAAGTTTTCGTAAATCTGGAGAAGGTTCTCCACCAGATGTACGATCGCCATCTAATACTAACTTTTGTGCGTGTTGTAAATCTGCAAGAGCAATTTCTGCAATTTGCTGCACCTGGGTGGGATTTGCTTCCAAAGCCAACAGAATAGTTTGGGAAATTTCTCCCAATCCAGGTAAGTTGAGAGATTCTGCCAAGCCGAAAAACACTTCGGCTTGAGACTGTAAAAATTCAATCAATTCGGCATTGTCTGGTGGATTATTAACAGCATCAGCAATACTGTTTAGACGTTGCTCTACTCCCACTTCAAAAACTGACTGTACAATATCAAATCCCAATTCTTCAGAGGTGGGAATATGAGATTCAGCACCAAAAGCATCACCCAATTTTTCTTGCAACTGTGCAAAGACGGAAGTTGCTCGATGAAGCAATTCTTCATCATTAACAGTACTGCCGATTAGCTCAGTATTTAATGCTATACTCAGACACTCATAAGCTTGCAATAAAAGTGTTTGTAATTCAGCATCAACTACCACATTTGGATTATAAAGAGCCTTAAATACATCTTCTAAAAAATGGGCTATCATCTTAATTACTTCTAGCCCAACATTAGCAGCGCCACCTTTAAGTGTATGA
>JBGTMK010000615.1:0-3018 GCA_041743605.1 Nostoc sp. | reverse complement strand
AAAAAACTTGAACCCGAACCTTTTGAATCAGCTACAAATTACGTTGCCCGGATTCAGAATGATCACCAATTCCATGTCCTCAACCACCAACTGGCTGACCGCGCTTTCATGCAAGAGCGACTATCCCGTGCGGAGCAACGGGCAAGAGCCAGCGAGAAGGAACGACAGCAACTAGTAGTCTGCCAACCCAAAAATGCTAAGTGAGGACTGGGGAAAGGGGAAAGGGAAAGGGGTAAGGGATTTGAAACCTTTCCCCCTTCCCCCTTACCCTTTACCCCGCCAAGTTCACTTGGCGAACTACTAGAGAAGCGGGTGCGATCGTTAGAATCTCAGACCAATCAACTGCGCGACTTGCCCTTGGAGGATGTGGCTTGGGAATTGGGGCTACACAATAGCCAAGGAAAATGGAAGGGTCACGGACACATCATTAATATAGATGGGCCCAAATTCTACGATTTCGCCCCCGATCAACAAAAGGGATCAGGCGGTGCAATTGACTTGGTGATGCACGTTAATCAGTGCAATTTTCGGCAGGCGGTTGTCTGGTTAGATGAGCGATTCGGTGAAGCTGGCGTAGAACGTGCAGCGATCGCAAAAGCTAAAACAGTGGCTGCTGAAATTATCCAGTTAGTGGTATGAGTAGCATTCGCGCAGAAAACCGGGTTAAGAGATATTACATGAGTAATACAAGCATTTTTAAAAGCTGAAACCCTTACTTTATCGTTGAGTAGTGACTCGATGATCAGCAGAGCGTCAATGACCTTCGTTATCATGAGAATCCTTATTAAATAAGGCTTTTAAGCTTAACTCGGCTTTCTGTTCCGATGATACTCATACCCCATGATTTTACAGTAAGGACTTTGGTGTTCTCATCCAATCGATAACGGCTATAAAGCTTAATTTAATATGTATGGAAGATTATGCTTTACATCTGTGTTCTCATATCGTGTACATTCCTGTCAGTCCTGTCGAATTCAAAAACATCTTCCTGGTCAATTTCATCAAATTCATCGCGCATATCTTGTAATGACTCATTATAGTTATCCATATACTTTGCGTAAATGTGTAGTGCTGCATCACGTATATATGTAATCACCCCATTTGCAATTGGAAGTTTTCTTCCTGTAGAAACTTCCATCCTCTTAAAGTTAATGTTGGAGGCATCAATATTCGCTTCATAAGGGTTCACCCCGTTGTAAAACTGCGCTAATTTTAGGACTTTGTAGTTAAACCATGCATCTATTACTACTGCTGTTTCTGGGTTTAAATCAGTCGGGTTCTCAACAGCTTGAGGTGATGTGATGGTAAACGTATGTTTGAAAGTTTTACCGTTATGAGCACCCACCATGTTCGCTAGATAAATAGCTTTTCCGGCAGTATTCCTTGTCAGGTATGTGTAAGTTGAGGCTGCAAATTCATCACAATTTCCTGCTTGGAATAATTCTGCGAGTATTGCTACAAAGGGTGTGTAGTCTTCGATTATATCTTGTATTTCGTCTCCGAATAGCAGATAGAAAAATGTTTGGTGATCACGCTGAAGCCTTTCTAGTAATTCTGTCTTTATCTTCTCTTGATAATCTTTAAAAAACTCTTTCTTAGCTAAACTCTCATATTCTGTTTCATCTAAACTACCCCTTCTGTTGCCTCTCCTAATTTGCATATTTGCTGTGCGGGCAGCTGCATCTACCTCCTCGTCTCTCTGTATTACTCCATAACTACTCTGCCCCGTCTTCACGTGGGTCTCCTGGCTCCGTTGCACTGCATTCCCATTCTGCTGCACTACATGGGTTAACTCATGTGCCAATAAAAACTTATTATCAGGGCTATACCCTTTGCCAAAAAACACATCTTGGCCTGTAGTAAACGCCTTTGCCTGTATCGACTGATTCAACTGGTGAGACTGAGCATCTGTATGCACCTTCACCCCTCTAAAATCTGCCTCAAAGGCTTGCTCCATCGGTTGCCGGATATTATCTGCTAACGGCTGTCCTCCAGCGCGAGCTTGTTGTATCGATGCTTCTAAATCCGGTGATGCCGCTATGCCTTCAACTGAACGACGCTGCACCATCGGCTTCATTTGTAATTCCTCATCCTCAACCAGAGATTCTCGCTGTATACTGCCTTGCGGTTTCATTTGCAGTTCATCTTCTTCAAGCACAGATTCTCGTTGAAGTTTCTGCCCTTGGGGTTGATGAATTCTTTGCACTACCTGATGTGCCATTGCGTCGGCTTCTTGCTCATACTTATCCCCTGGTTGCCCAATTGTCAGCTTTGCCTGGATTAGTTTTTTTGGTGATTTTGGTCTTTTTGGCTCTGCCATCAAACCAGGGATTTCTAACAAGTTCGTGTTCGTTTTTCTTTGAACTAACCCCTCGGTTTGTTGCCCTTGCTGTTCGGGAGATGGTGTAGTCCGTTGAATCGGCACAAAGGGTCTTGATGTCAACTGAGATTGTGTCGTTTCTTGCGTCTGGTTGGGAATTTTCTGAGTTCTTTGGAATGTCATAATAAGTACCTCGGCAAAATTAATTATACATTTTCTTGAAAAATAGAAATCCCTGGAATCTTCTTCTGGTAACTGTTCTCCGTTCCCCGTTCCCTTCCCAAAATGTGCAATTTATTTTGCACGACTACTTATAATTGTTGATTTCCTTAACTGTGTTTACCTACTTGCTTGAGCTTTCGAGCAGTAGAACAGTGGGGATGTTTACCATCAACCTTTAATGCTGGTCGCTTCTTTTTGGGACTTCTGGGATTGTGATTTGAACGATAATTTAGCCAAACGGTCACGAAATACTTCACTCTGTATTAGGACAACATATAGTTCAAAGCTATAAATGGAGTTCAAAAAACTCAAAACTTAATTACAGCAAGCAACAATGTCACTGGAATGATAACTTGGCAGTAAAAGACATCTTATGCTTCCAATCGCCAAAAGGACAAATTATGGTTCTAAGCCCCAAACTTAAGCCCAGCGAGGATGTAGAAAATAGAACTAGTGTTGAACCAACGTTTTTATTA
>JBGTMK010000614.1:0-7059 GCA_041743605.1 Nostoc sp. | reverse complement strand
TGAGACTTATACCTGGGATGTATTGCCATCAGAAATGAAGATAGATTTGCTGACTTCTATTCAACGGGAATATGAGTGGGTATTAAAATTAATTCGTAATTAATGAATTAAGATTTAACTGGGTTTTCTGGTTTAAATCTGTAGAGATGCGTTATGAGGCGTTTCTACTTATCTTTTGAAATTGGTATAAGAGAGGATTAACTTTATGCAGAAAACGGTTGTTATAAATGTTGTGGGATTAACGCCCAGTTTACTCGGAGAAAACACACCGTTTTTATCTTCTTGGGCTGGTAAAGGACAGGTAGTTCCAATCAAAACAGTTTTACCTGCTGTGACTTGTTCGGTTCAGGCTACTTATTTAACAGGAAAATTGCCTGATGAGCATGGAATTGTCGCTAATGGTTGGTACTTCCGCGATGAATGTGAAGTGAAGTTCTGGCGGCAGTCTAATAAACTAGTACAGGCTCCTAAAGTTTGGGAAATAGCTAAATCAATTGATCCAAACTTCACTTGTGCCAACCTTTTTTGGTGGTACAACATGTATTCCTCAGTCGATTATGCCATTACACCACGCCCAATGTATCCCGCAGATGGCAGAAAATTACCTGATATTTATACACATCCTAGTGATGTGCGATCGCAAATTCAATCTGATTTAGGAAATTTCCCTCTCTTCGATTTCTGGGGGCCTAAAACTTCCATTAGTTCTAGCCAATGGATTGCCAATTCTGCAAAATGGATTGAGGAACGCTACAGCCCGACATTATCATTAGTTTATCTACCACATTTAGATTACTGTCTGCAAAAATTTGGTAACAATCAAACACAGATTCAAGCAGATTTACGAGAAATTGATGCTGTTTGTGGTGATTTAATTGAATATTTTGAAGCACGTAATACTCAGGTAATTATTCTTTCTGAGTATGGCATTACGCCAGTTTCTAAAGCTGTGAATTTGAACCGCGTATTACGGGAAAATGGTTTAATTGCTGTGCGAGAAGAATTAGGGCGAGAATTGCTCGATTTTGGTGCTAGTATTGCATTTGCTGTTGCCGATCACCAAATTGCTCATGTATATGTGAATGATTCGGCGTATATCCCGAAAGTGCGATCGCTTTTAGAAGCGACTGAAGGCGTAGCGCAGGTATTGGATGAAGAGGGTAAACAAGCCTACCATCTCGATCATCCTAGATCGGGTGAGTTGGTAGCGATCGCACAATCTGACGCTTGGTTTACCTATTATTATTGGCTCGATGATGCGAAAGCGCCTGATTTTGCTAGAACAGTAGATATCCACCGCAAACCTGGTTACGATCCTGTAGAACTTTTCCTCGATCCACAAATAAAATTTCCTCAAGGAAAAATTGCTCTCAAGTTACTTAAGAAACAACTAGGTTTTCGCTACTTAATGGATGTGATTCCTCTGGATGCTTCCCTGGTGCGTGGCTCTCACGGTAATATCACCACGTCTCCAGATGAAGGGCCTCTATTTATCACCCATCAAACTCACCTAGTTGATGAACATCAAATTGAGGCGACAGATGTTTGCTCGTTGATTCTCAAACATTTAAATACCTGAAAGGCAGCATAGAGGGGATATATCGCCTCTGCATCTTAACCAAAATACAAAAAAATTTATAGTAATTCATAATCATATCGAGTATGATTTAAATATAAACTCGTTATGACTATGAATTAGATTGTTCTATCAGTAGGTATCCATCTACTGACTAAAATGTACTGTGGGCAATCTGAGTAACTTACATGGAGAGCTTCTTTAACCATGACTGAACCCCAAAACTTGACAACTGCTGACGGTATTCCAGTTAGCGATAACCAGAACTCACTCACAGCTGGAGCGCGTGGCCCTGTATTAATCCAGGATTTCCACCTCATAGAAAAGCTGGCTCATTTCAACAGAGAACGTATTCCTGAAAGAGTTGTTCATGCTAAAGGTGCGGCGGCTCACGGTACTTTGACTATTACCAATGACATTACCCGCTACAGTAAAGCCAAACTTTTTTCTGAAATTGGCAAGAAAACGGAACTTCTCTTGCGCTTTTCGACAGTTGGCGGAGAAAAGGGTTCAGCAGATGCCGAGCGTGACCCTAGAGGTTTTTCCCTCAAGTTTTATACTGAGGAGGGTAACTGGGATCTTGTAGGTAACAATACCCCTATTTTCTTCATCCGCGACCCTTTGAAGTTTCCTGATTTTATCCATACCCAAAAGCGCAATCCCCAAACCAATTGCAAAGACCAGAATGCAAAGTGGGATTTTTGGTCACTCAGTCCAGAATCGCTTCACCAGGTGACGATCCTCTTTTCAGATCGGGGAATTCCCAAAACCCATCGCCACATGGACGGTTTTGGTAGCCACACCTTCAGTTTAATTAATGCTCAAGGCGATCGCGTTTGGTGTAAATTTCACTTTAAGACTCTCCAAGGGCATCAAACTTTGACTGAGGAAGAATCAGCTAAGATTAAGGGCGAAAATCCCGATCATGCGACTCACGATCTGTTTGAAGCGATCGCTAAAAAAGACTATCCTAAGTGGCGGATGTGTATTCAGGTGATGACCGAGGAGCAAGCGGAAAAACATCCTGATAATCCTTTTGACTTAACCAAAGTTTGGAAACAAGGCGAATATCCTTTAATTGAAGTCGGGATATTAGAGCTAAATCGGAACCCTGAGAATTATTTCGCTGAAGTTGAGCAAGCTGCTTTTAGCCCTAGTGCAGTGGTTCCTGGCGTTAGTTTCTCTCCAGACAAAATGCTGCAAGCTCGAATTTTTTCTTACCCAGATGCTCAACGGTATCGCTTGGGTGGTAACTATCAGCAACTACCTGTTAACCAGCCCAAATGTCCAGTGATGCATTATCAGCGAGATGGCTTTATGGCATCGGGGAACAACGGCGGTAGCGTTCCTAACTATGAACCGAATAGTGCTGAGGGTACGCCCAAAGAAAATCCAGCTTATGCAGAACCACCTAGTCATTTGGGCGATGTCACAGTCGATCGCTACAGTCATCGTGAAGGAAATGACGATTACACCCAGGGTGGTAATCTGTATCGGTTACTAACTCCTGAACAGCAAGAGCGTCTGGCTAAAAATATTGTCGGTAGTCTCTCTCAAGCAAGGGAGGATATCCAAATGCGTCAACTTTGCCACTTCTTCCGGGCAGATATTTCTTATGGTCGTCGTGTAGCTGAAGGATTGGGCATTTCAATCGATCCTTCAATGTTTTCTCATGATGCTCAACCTGTAGGTAACTGGTAGCTTTATCCAATTTTGTAGTTTCGTAGGGTGTGTTATGCCGTAGGCTAACGCACCGAAAACCTGGATGGTGGGTTACGTACTTAAGCTAGATTCAAATCCCCGATTTCTTGAAGAAGTCGGGGATTTGATCAATGAAAACAGACTCATTAATGGAGTTCAAAGACTCATTAATGGAGTTCAAAGACTCATTAATGGAGTTCAAAGCCTCATTAATGGAGTTCAAAGACTCATTAATGGAGTTCAAAGACTCATTAATGGAGCTAAAAGACTCATTAATGGAGTTCAGAGGCTCATTAATGGAGCTAAAAGACTCTTTCATGGGGTTCAGAGGCTCATTAATGGAGCTAAAAGACTCATTAATGGAGTTCAGAGGCTCATTAAGTAGATAAACAAAAATATTTACAGTTATTGCGATCGCACCCTTCGCAAAGCATATCCTAGAGAAGTAGTTTTAGGTTGTGCGATCGCATTATTTGGCTTTGGTGCGATCGCAGTGACAATTGTCACACCATAATTGACAGTTGGCACTTACAGGTCAATAAATTGGGTAGAAGTTTTTTATAGAGAAGCTCTCGTGTTGGTTGGAGCTAAAGTAATATCAAGTCCAAGATAAAACAAGTCTAATCTGACATCTTATCTTGGTATGACACAAGTTGATTTCATTCATTTGGTTTATTAAATACTTCTAAAATCTGTCGGCAAATCTGTTTGAGCTTATCCTCGATTTCATCAGAAGGCGAAGATGCGCCGACAACATTCCAGTTTTCTACCGTAGAAAGTCGCCACGCTTCACCGCGATGATCGAATCCAGCCACCTCCACACCGATCGCACGGCGGGAATTATTGATGGGATCTTGATAAAATCGGATTTGAATTAAAATACTACGACTTCGCCAAGATTTACTGATACCAGGAAAGTGAAAGCCAATATCTATAGAATCTGGATCGACTAATTCCCTCGTTTCCGGGTCATTCTTCCAAGGTTTGAGATCAGATTTGGCATCAGGAAACTCGAATTTGAACAAATTAACTACCGTAGCAATGTTGCTGGCGAGTTCAAGGTTCGTTGCTTGTTCAGCTGCGTTCACTAAAAAACACTCCTATAATTGCGTCGGCATCTTCGGGGATGTGAAGAGAGAAAAACCGCCAGAAGGCTTATATTATGGTGTTTCAGCTTATCAAGACCTTTTAAATTTAGCAACTCTAAATCATATTTTCCTAACAATCCTAGTAACTAAACAGATGCCAAAAATTGCTTCTTGTTGAGACTGACTAACACCTATTAAGTAATTGTACTTAAAAATTCCTCAAAAGCAGATGAAACTCTGCCCTTTGGAAAAAATATCAAGATTTTCTGCAAAATCCTTGGCTGACAAGAACGATTGACTGCGCTAGCGATCTAAAATGACACTGTGAATCGGTAAACCAAAAGCAATTAAGTTCAATATATGGTGCGTCAACGCTCGATTTTTTCATTTTTCCTAGTACTATTGGCCACATTCCTGATTAGTTGTGGTGGCCCTGGTGTTGCGATCGCACCTCCGACTTACACAGCAGTACAACTTGAAAAAATTCAGGCTTATGTTCCTGAAATTCAGGCTGTGCGCGATCGCTCAGAAGAATTGACAACCCTGATAAAAAAAGGTGATTGGATCAATGTGCGTAACTTTATACATGGCCCGATAACAGAAGCAAAGCTGAATCTGACTTATGTAACTCCCAATCTTCTACCCGAAGACCAACCCAAAGCACGTCAAATAACGCGAGATTTTTTTAAAGACCTGGTTAAACTCGATAAAGCTACTAGTGCTGGCAATCCTCTAGTTGCCTTGAACCAATCCCAAGCTGCTTTCGCAGAGATTGACAAATTCCTCGATCTACTTCCGAAAACAGAAGAAAGTTAGGAGTTAAGAGTTAGGAGTTAGGAGTTAAGAGTTAGGAATTTTTAACTTCTAACTTCTTACTTTAAGCAGAAATCATGAATGTAGTTATTATCGGTTGTGGTGTGGTTGGGGCTGCGATCGCATACCAACTGAGTCAAGAAAAAGGGCTAAAAATTACAGTTTGCGATCGCCAACCACCAGCACAAGCTTCCACGGGCGCTGCACTTGGCGTTTTAATGGGCGTAATCAGCCAAAAAATCAAGGGTAAAGCTTGGCAGATGCGACAAACTAGCATCCAGCGCTATGAAACCTTGATTCCTGAGTTAGAAGCTTTAACAGGTCGCAAAATTCCTTTTAATCGCCAGGGAATTCTCAGTCTGGGTTTGCAAGAGGAGAATTTAGCAGCATGGGAAAAGCTTGTAGAAATTCGCCACTCTCAAGGCTGGAATTTAGAAATTTGGGACACCGCTAAACTCCAAAATATTTGTCCTCAAGTTGCTCACGAAAAAATTACTGGTGCTGTCTATTCTCCGCAAGACCGCCAGCTTGATCCAACTGCCCTCACCTTAGCTTTAGTTGAGGCTGCCCAGCAAAATGGTGTAACTTTCAAATTTGGCGTGACTGTTTTAGATGCCCAAACCTCAACATCTGAATTTTGCCATTGCCTTGAGACTACAGAAGGAAAAATAGCCGCAGATTGGTTTGTAATCGCTGCGGGGTTAGGTTCAACACCCCTAACAGCAAAATTAAATCAGATGATTGATATTCGCCCCGTACTTGGGCAAGCGTTGCAAATGCGTGTAGGGCATCCATTAGGAAATCCCGACTTCCAGCCAGCAATAACGGGTAACGATGTCCATATTGTTCCTGTGGGCGGTGGAGATTATTGGGTAGGCGCAACAGTAGAATTTCCCAGCAATGGCGATGAGATACCGCCAAATCAAGAATTGTTGGAATCTGTTAGAAAACAAGCGATCGCATTTTGTCCAGAATTAGCCACAGCAAGTATTCTCCGCACTTGGTCGGGGTTACGTCCCCGCCCTGAAGGACGCCCAGCCCCAGTTATTGGTAAGTTGCCAGGGTTTAGTAACGTCCTCCTAGCCACCGGACACTATCGCAACGGCGTTTTACTAGCACCCGCTACAGCTTATGCGATTCGTGAGATGATTATTTCTCAGGGAATGGGGGGATGAGGGGAGGCAGAGAAGCAGGGGGAGCAGGGGAAGCAGGGGAAGCAGAAGAGAATAATAATTCCTGACCAATGACAAATGACTAATGACTAATGACAAATATAGGAAAATAGCGTGTCAATAACAGAACATAAAATAAATGTAGATTCACTGGAATGGTTTTATCGGGAATCTTTACCAATCGGCAGAAGTGACTTAGCGCCTGTGTTGTTGCTACATGGGTTAGTTTCACAAAGTTACAGTTGGCGTCATATTATACCTGCGTTGGCGAATCAGGGGACAAGAGCGATCGCTCCCGATTGGATTGGTTACGGCTTTTCTGCAAAACCAGAAAAACGAGATTTTGCTTATACTCCTGATGCTTTTATCACAGCTTTAGAAGGATTTATTAAAGCTTTAGAACTGGAAAATTTTTCTTTAGTTGTCCAAGGTTTTTTAGGTTCTGTAGGACTACAATATGCCTTACGTCATCCAGAACAAATTGCCAATTTAGTTATCTTAAATACACCAATTTCAACTGCTGCCAAATTACCTTGGAAAATTAAACAAATGGGTTTACCTTTGGCAGGTGAAGTCATGACCCAAGACCCCTTATTAGTCGACCGAACGCTAGAAGGCGGAAGTCGTTATCGCATAGGAGATAAAGATTTAGATATTTATCGAAAACCATTTTTGAAAACTTCTGCATCTGGTCGAAGTCTCTTAGCAA
>JBGTMK010000613.1:0-9745 GCA_041743605.1 Nostoc sp. | reverse complement strand
TGAAGCGATTAATTGAGGTGTGTGTCAGAGTGAGGAGCAAATTTTAAAAAACAATTAAAAATGAAGTAAGCAAAAGTGCTTAAACAAGCGCTCAGGTTACTAAAAATTGAAGCTTGGACAATTTCTTGAAGCTAAGATTTTGCGGTCAGTTTTGAGAAATGCCAATTCAATTTTCCTAATGGCTGCTAACCAGGATGGCTCTGCATACAGCCTATAGCTCTCTATGAATTTAACGTAGATGCTAGAGTAGCTCTTTCAATGGTAGATTCCACCCCACAGTGGTGACTCGATGTTATCAGATTTTAGTCAATTTGGCGATGTCTATAACTTCAGCGGTTTTTCAATCCTGTGCCAGCCAAATTACTCACAAAATGTTACTTTAGAAAACTATGGCTTACTTAAAATGCCCTAAATATCAGGAAATATTAGCCAATGCCCTACCTTACTTCCGCCAGCGAAATTAGTGCTATTGTCGCTGAATATACCAACGCCAAAACGTTGTGGATAGATACAGAAGTAGCTGACTATAAAAGTCGTAATCCCCGACTATCGTTGATTCAGGTATTAGATAATTCTCAAGATATGAGTGGCGATCGCGTCTATCTTTTAGATGTCTTACATCAGCCTCATATTATAGCTGAATTTATTGAAGAAATTATGATAAATTCTGCCATTGAAAAAGTTTTTCACAACGCTAGCTATGATTTAAAGCTTCTCGGTAATAAGAAAGCCAAAAATATTACTTGCACTTTGGAAATTGCCAAAAAAATTCCCTACTATCTTTTACCATTACCCAACTACCAACTCAAAACCATAGCTACTGCACTTTGTAGCTTTAATAATATCGATAAACAAGAACAAAAAAGCGATTGGGGAAAACGTCCCCTAACTGAAGAACAGATAGAGTATGCTTACTTAGATTGTATTTATCTTGCTCAAATCCACTTAAATTTGTTAGGATTACAAGCCCAAGCCAGCCCCGAGCCTGCAACGGAAGACTTAATATCACTAAGTACCAGATACTCACAACTTGAGCAGCAATGGAAATTGTTGAACTCTGAATTTGAGCATTTGCAAGAACGCATGAAAAAAGCCATGCAAGCTCAAAATATATCTGAAACTTCTTATTATAATCTCACTAGTTATGAGCGGACTACAGTCAAAGCTACATTTACAGAATTAGCAAAGTTAGCACAAACTCAAGGTATTAATTTAGATTTTCCAATCACACTCACTCAGAAACTCCAAAAAGATTTAGGGAAAAATCTGGAACAACTATC
The DNA here is from genome assembly GCA_041743605.1 of Nostoc sp. Taxonomy (GTDB): domain Bacteria; phylum Cyanobacteriota; class Cyanobacteriia; order Cyanobacteriales; family Nostocaceae; genus Nostoc. The sequence goes on along the minus strand of JBGTMK010000613.1, from coordinate 8,465 downwards.
TGTGGATATTGACAAAATAACCTCTTGGCGACTAAATTCCAAAATTCAAGATAGTGAAACTGAGGATGAGTAAATTGTTCACAAGGCTACAAATAGCAGATTTTATAGAGTTATGATTTAGAAGAAATGTTTATATATAAAATATTTATCAAACAGAATTCAGGAGTCAGAAGTCAGAATTAAGTTGGGTATTCTGTATGACTGGTGAATGAATAACCGGGTTTAATACCCCTACCAAATCGTAGATTTGGTGGGCAACAAGAAAGTCGCGAGTCTGAATCGCCGACTGATTAGATTCTGACTTCTGAATTCTTCTTCAATACAAAAGTATCCTAAGAAACATGACAACCAGTGGCTTGCTATTCAGTAATGCATTCCTAAACAATTTAAATCAATATATTATTAGGTATGGACATACAGAGATGTAGTTCATACAGCCGATTTATGCACTTTTAAGGTTTTCTAAATGGTATAAAAAGCAGTTATATGATAGTAGAAATCAGTATCAATTATAAGTTTTGTACTTGGTTTTTATAATTGCTCTTATACATAACTATTAAATAAAGCTGTTGAATATCAGGTAAATTTGCCGCTGGATTTTACACTTATATTAGAAGTTAGGATAATGATTGAGTTAAAGAATTAAAATCTAGATTTCGTAATATTTTTGTTCAGGCGTTAAGACAGTTTATATTAACTTATGAGATGGCGTTTATTTGGGCAGAAGCGAACAAGGGTAAATACTTTATTTGCCATAGCTATTTTTACTACATTGACTGCAATAAGCAGTATTTCTTGTAGCAAGAATGATAATGTATTGGTGACAGAAATAAAAGTTAATCCACCTAGCCGTCGTTCAGCTACAACTTCCATTGGTGGGGAATTCTATATTCAGGGAAAGAATCAGCATTTAAACGGCGACTTGCAAGCTGCGATCGCTTCATATAGTAAAGCGATTGAACAAAATTCTCAATATAGCGCTGCCTACAACGCCCGAGGACTAGCCTACTTTGATTTGGGAGACAAAGAAAAAGCGATCGCAGATTACAATCAAGCACTTCGCATCAATCCCACCTATGCCGAAGCCTACAATAACCGGGGAAATGCCCGCGCTTCACTAGGAAATAACAGAGAAGCAGTTAAAGATTACAGTGAAGCTATTAACCTCGCTCCCAACTATGCTGAAGCCTACAATAATCGGGGAAACGCCCACGCCACCTTGGGAGAAAGAAAAGGGGCGCTAAATGATCTTGACCAAGCGGTTTTTCTTAATCCCAAATATGCGATCGCCTACAATAACCGAGGAAATGCCCGTGCTGCCAATGGAGATCCCCAGGGTGCGATCGCAGATTACAATGAAGCCATTCGCCTCAATCCTAACTTTGCCCCTGCCTACAACAACCGAGGAAATGCCCGCGCCACCAATGGCGACAGACAGGGAGCGCTTAAGGACTTGGAACAAGCAGCAAACATTTTTCAAAATCAAGGAAATAACGACTTATATCAACAAGTAATGAATAACATCAAAGAACTTGGACAGTAGGGAGTGGGGAGCAAGGGGATGAGGAAGAAGCAGGGGAGAAGAGTTTTCCCAATGCCCAATGCCCTATTCTTCAATCAATGGGCTGCGGAGGTCTTCTACCATTGCTTGAATTTCGGCTGGAGGAGGTGGCGTTAGGCGCGAAACCACTAGGGTGACAGCGAAGTTAATTAGCATCCCCAAAGTACCAATTCCTTCGGGAGAAACCCCAAAAAACCAGGGTTGCATACCGCCAAACTTGACGCCGACAATGTAGATTATCGTAAAAATTAAACCCGTCACCATGCCGGCGATCGCACCTTCAGAATTGGTGCGTTTGTCGAAAATCCCCAGGAAAATCACCGGGAAGAAACTAGCAGCAGCTAAACCAAAGGCAAAAGCTACCACTTCACTCACAAATCCCGGCGGATTCACCCCAAAATATCCGGCGAGGACGAGGGAAAAACCCACCATGATCCGCCCGACAAATACCCGCTTTTGTTCTGAGGCTGATGAATCGATGATCCGATAGTAGATATCGTGGGCGATGGAACTGGAAATCACCAGCAATAAACCTGATGCTGTAGACAAAGCAGCAGCCAAACCACCAGCCGCTACCAAGCCAATCACCCACGGAGGCAAGTTAGCTACCTCTGGGGTAGAAAGCACAATGATATCTCGGTCAATCTTGATTTCATTGGTATCTTTGTTTGGAGTTAACTGGAAACGCCCATCCTTATTGATGTCATCAAAAGCCAACAGTTTAGTTTTTTCCCATTTGGTTGCCCAGTCTAGCTGCTGCACTTCTGCAACCGTCTGATTGTGCAGGGAATCGATCAGGTTGTAGCGGGCAAACATGGAGAGGGCTGGAGCAGTTGTATAAAGAATGGCAATAAATAATAGTGCCCAACCAGCAGAAAAGCGGGCTGCACGCACACTCTTAACTGTGTAAAATCGGACAATGATATGGGGCAAGCCAGCAGTGCCCACCATCAGGGCAATGGTGGTGAACAGCACATCTAGCATTGACTTGTTCACAAATGGCTCAGTATACGGCTTAAACCCCAGGTCAACCTGAATTTTATTGAGTTTGTCTGCAATATCACTGAAAGTAAATGCTAGTTGTGGAACAGGATTACCAGTGAGAAACCAAGCGATCGCGATCGCTGGAATTAGGTAAGCAAAAATCAACACAGAGTACTGTGCTACTTGTGTCCAGGTAATGCCTTTCATCCCGCCCAATACAGAGAAAAAGCCGACGATCACCATACCGATGATTACGCCTGTATTGATATCTACTTGTAGGAAGCGGCTAAAAACAATTCCCACACCGCGCATTTGTCCAGCAACGTAGGTGAGGGAGACGAAAATGGCTGCAACTACTGCCACCAGACGGGCGATATTAGAGTAGTAGCGATCGCCTACGAAATCTGGCACTGTATACTTACCAAATTTCCGCAGGTAGGGAGCCAGCAATAATGCCAGCAGTACATAGCCACCCGTCCATCCCATTAAATAAATAGAACCGTCATAACCCAAAAAAGAAATCAGCCCCGCCATTGAAATAAACGAGGCTGCGGACATCCAATCGGCGGCAGTGGCTGCACCATTAGCAATTGAGGGTATTCCTTGACCTGCGATAAAGAAGTCTTTACTATTTTCGACTCGTGATTGCCAACCTATATAAATGTAGGCGAGGAAGGAAAGTCCAACTACTACAATAGTCCAAATTTCAACTGACACGGTTTTTCCTCACTTCTTGATATCGTATTTGTGGTCTTGCTTGCCGAGATTGTATTTGCGGTCTAGCTTGTCCATTTGGAAGGCATAAATAAAAATCAAGGCTACAAATACCAAGATTGATCCTTGTTGTGCCATCCAAAAACCAAAAGGTACGCCAAAAAACCGGATTGCATTCAAAGGTTGAACCAACAAAATACTGAAAACTAAGGAAACCAATGCCCAAACAATTAAAAGATTACGAATTAAAGTAGTATTAGCACGCCAATAAGAACGGCGTTGATCTTCATCCATCGTTGTTCATCATCATTGCGTTAGTGCATCAAAATAATACCAAGAAGCTGTTAATATCCTTGCTAATTACTGTATTAATTTTTAAATTATTTAGTAAATGATATTTAATCATCTGTATTAAATGCGACTAAGCAGTGAATGAGTGAGAATTACTCTCTGGTAAGTTATGAATAAATATTGGTTGATAAAGCTGAAATATCTAATAAAACATTCATTAGCCTACAATAATTTTATATACAGATTCATTAATAAAAATTACGTTTTATTAATGTATTGACAAGGTTATGAATAATGATAGCGGTTGGCTTTTTTGTAGCTATATCAGCAATTTACAATCACAAAAGGGAGTAAAGTTAATTTACAAAATATACGAGTGATCACTATGTGCTTTTACGTAGTTATTTTAATACCATTAAATAATGAGATTATTATTACACTGACAGATTATTACCGAATTTATAGTAATTTATGATACAAACACTTTTAACTCAGCTTTCGATGGATTGCAGTCGGTATAGATTGATCGCTTGTATCATCATGGCGAGAAAAGCTGATTTTAACTAACTAATTAACTTTCTTTTCAACAACCAGCGTCTCCAGAGATTTTTTAACTAGTCTTAGAAGCCGCGCAAAAATAACTTACCTAATTTATAAGCATAAAAATTCAATGACGAATTATTTTAAAATTTAGGTGCTTGCCAATTAGTATTTGTGAGACTTGTCAAAATATGATCTTCCCATTGCCCATTAATTAACAAATAGTCTCTAGAATATCCTTCAACGACAAAACCGAGTCTTTTGAGTACATTGCCACTACGCCGATTGTGAGGCATATAATTAGCCATGACCCGATGAAAATTTAACTCTTGGAATAGATGTTGGGTCGCGGCTTTTAGCCCTTCTGTCATATATCCTTTACCTTGTTTCCTTTCAGCAAGGCTATATCCCACATAACAAAAATGAGCGGCTCCTCGGACAAAATTACTAAAATTGACCGTTCCAATAATTACGGTGGGATTCTTTTTGGTGAAAACAAATAGTTTTAACGATTGCCCATTGAGAAATTCCAGAAAACTATTTTCTATCTGATACTGCCAATATTCTTCAGTGAAAAAACCATCAGCCCAAAGAGGGTAAAATGGAGTGAGATAAGTTTTGTTATCAATGAAGTATTTGAGAATTTGGGGTATATCTTCATGGATCGCTGCTCGTAATAATAGGCGATCGCTTGTAATTATTGGCAGTTCTGATATCATAAATCACTTAATCGACGGGATCTCTTCCAAGAGCATTCTCTAAATTTTATAAATTCTCTCATAACCTGTGGTTGAGTAGCAGCAGTTAGATTAGCTATCTCATTATCAGCACTTACGCAAGGGTCGCACTTATGCAAGGGTGATAGTCTTTGCATTTTTGCCCAATGCCCTTTACAACAGATAGAGTGAGTATTTTTGCTCTTAATCTGCCATTCAACCAAAATCTTGATAAGCTGATGTCTAATATCTAGAGCGGAAGGATTGAGAGCCAATGGGTGATAAAGCACAGTGCGGGGCATAACTTCGATAAAATCGCTTTGCCCAAACGCTGTACCGCGGGAGATTCAACCAAAAGACAGCTCAAGATTCAACCCAGTCTACAAGAAGGATAGTGATGTGGTGGGAATACGCTACGATTGGCAGGAATTAGAGATTCGGGCGATATACAACACGCCATTGCTAGAGCTTATTTATCAAGCTGCTAGCGTGCATCGCCAATATCATGACCCAACAAAAATACAAGTTTGTAAGCTCATATCGATTAAAACGGGAGGTTGTCCAGAAGATTGTAGCTACTGTGCCCAATCTTCCCGCTATAAAACAGAGGTAAAGGCGCAAGCACTCCTCGAAAAGGAAACGGTGGTTAACATCGCCCAGAAAGCTAAAGAAACTGGTGTTAGTCGCATCTGCATGGGTGCTGCTTGGCGAGAAGTGCGGGATAACTCACAATTTGAGGAAGTCCTGGATATGGTCAAGGATGTGACTGCAATGGGTTTAGAAGTGTGTTGCACTCTAGGTATGTTGACGGCAAATCAAGCCAGAAAATTGGAAGAAGCGGGACTTTACGCTTATAACCATAACTTAGATACCTCGCAGGAATATTACAGCACAATTATTACCACAAGGACGTATAGCGATCGCTTGAACACGATTGAAAATGTCCGTCAGACAAATGTCACTGTCTGTTCCGGCGGCATCCTGGGCTTAGGCGAAACTGTCGATGACCGTGTTGGGATGTTACAAACTCTGGCAAACTTACATCCCCATCCAGAATCCGTACCAATTAATATTCTTTCACAAGTACCAGGCACACCCTTAGAAAATCAGCCTGATGTCCCCATTTGGGATATTGTGCGGATGATTGCCACAGCCAGAATTTTAATGCCAGCTTCCGATGTGCGTCTTAGTGCCGGTAGAGCTAGACTTTCTCAAGTCGAGCAAGCTTTCTGCTTTATGGCAGGAGCTAATTCTATCTTTTCCAGCGACGACAATAAGATGTTGACGGTAACAACTCCCTGTCCAGATTACGATACTGACCGAGAAATGCTGAATTTACTTGGTTTGGGAATGCGTCTACCTTCCCAAAGACAGGAGAAGGTAGCAAGTTCGGCTGTTGTAGGATAAATATCTAATTGTGGGATAGCCGAAAAGCCCATCCCACAATCAATAATTGGATATTTCTTACTTGAATTCCCTAAGCAGGTGTCAATAAAATCAACTGCTGTTGCAAAAGGGTTCTTACCCCATCCAATCCCAGTTCTACATTTGTCAATATCTCTGCAATTGTGGAATTAGCGTCACATCTTTGCATAAACTCAAACTCTACTACAGATAAATTAACTATCTGGTAATCATAATTAAAGAAACATTGACTGGGAAATCCCTCAAGACAAGGATTCAGTTCGGGAATCCCTGCCAGTATGGCGTTATCGTCTGACCAGTCAGCTTTGATTAAGGGAGGACGACCGAGGAAAAACTCGTAATGAGTTACTTCTGGGTCTAATAATTCTATCAGGCGGTAAAGCTGGCGATCGCTCAATTCTTTTGCTCGTTCTACTAACTCTGGTGCTTTAGCTAAAAGTCTTTCTAAATTCCAGAAACTCGGATTCGAGAAACCAATAAATTCCAATCCTGAAGCATCAATTAATTCAAACAGCGTCTCAATGTTGTAGTCAATTTCTTGAGGATGAACATACATATCAGCAAAGTATTCATCCTTATTGTTTTCTAATGACCAACGTTGTTTATCGTATTTGACAATTCGGTTATTTTCTGGTAAAGAAGCAAATATTTGTCGCCCGACTTGGACACCATCGCGGTAGTCGCCTTTTTTGTCACCTTGAATAAGTGCGATCGCTTTTTGCATGAGTTGAATTTCCCAGCGTCCCAACTCCCCGTACACAAAAATGTGCATTAAGCCGCCTGGGGCTAACTTTTGCGCCAAAGCTTGAATACCGCGAATGGGATCGGGAGTATGATGCAAAACGCCAACACAGTTAATTAAATCAAACTCACCCGGTAACTGTTCCACGTCAAACAAACTGAGGTGATGAAATTCAACGCGGTTAGCGCCTGAACGCAGACAACGTTCTTTGGCTACAGCTAAAGCGCCTGTACTAAGGTCAATTCCCACAACAGAAGCTTGAGGATTGAGGTGAACCAGGTACTCTGTACCCACACCAGTACCACAACCTGCATCTAAAATCCGAATATCTTGCCTTTGGGGTTTTTGACCTGTGCAGAAGTTATGAGCGGCTAGCCAATTCCAACGCCAGTTGTAGCCTGGAGGTGGTTCATCCAACAGGGCTTCCGGCGGAAAGGGATAGGTATTGTAGAGTTTGGCAACAGCAGCACTAACAGTTTGGGAATCGGACATGATGAGGAATAACGCAGCATTTCTGAGTTTACCGGATAGTGGATGCTCAGGGCAAAGATTGCTATTGCTTAATAAAGTGTTGGCATCTCTTTATTAGCGATCGCTAGTAATGCCATTCCTCCCCGACAAAGGCTTCTCTTGTCGGGGAGGAATGGCGCGACCCATTGACACTAATGACCAGCTATATGGTAATATTTCATGGCATTATGCTAAAAAACTTTGCCTAGAATCAAAGAGTAGCCAACCCATGAGTTTAGCTGTAATTAAGTTCTCTTCAGAAGAGTGCGGCATCTGCCACAAAATGTCTTTTTATGACAAAAAGGTGGCAGAAGAACTGGGGTTAGAATTTATCGATGTGAAAATGCAGGATACGGCCGCTTACCGCAAGTATCGCAAGATTTTATTAACTCAATATCCCGATAAATCAGAAATGGGATGGCCTACTTACATCATCTGCAATTCTCCAGAAGGGGAATTTGAGATTGTGGGTGAAGTAAAAGGAGGTCATCCCAAAGGGGAATTTAGAACCCGTCTTCAAGAGGTTCTCAATTCCACAGCTATTCAGAACTAATTACCTCAAAAGATTTAACCTCCAGGACAGGGCCAATCATGGCAGTTGTCATGATATCTTCACGCACCTGTCCTTTAACTTTGGCTTTTTGTCCGGCTTTGAGTAAGTCTTTGTCAGCTCCTCTGAGGATTTCGTAAGTAACGCCCTCTTCTGTAACTAACGCCCATGCGCCTGTGCCAATATCACGGCGTTCGATTGTACCTGTAAGTTTAATGCTCATAACAGTGCTGAATGCTGAGTGGGGGAGTTAGGAGTAGAGACGCGATTAATCGCGTCTCTACAATAGTTAGGAGTGAGGAGTTGGGAGTTATTAAGAATTCTTTCCCCATTTCCCACTCCCTCTTTATGCTATTTTTTCTTCGTTTTTCAATGCTAAACGAGCAAGTCCATAACAAATTAGGGCATTGACGATGAGGAAGAGGCGCGCTA
>JBGTMK010000612.1:0-7901 GCA_041743605.1 Nostoc sp. | reverse complement strand
CTAGAAAGCATCCTTGCAGACTTAGCAGTTCTGAATATTCCCGATGGGGTCAAACTTTCGATTAGTTTGAGCAATCACAACCCAGAACGCTGGGCAACTGAGATTAAACGCCGAGTCGAAGGGACTCACACCTTTGAGCATTTGCACCCTGTAACTCGTTCCATTGTTACCAAGACAGTTGAAATCGTAGTCACAGGCATTTACCCTGAAGGATTCGGCAGCATTGCTCATTGCTTATTCGGTGAAGCATCCCTGGTACTAGACCCCTCAGAATTAGCGATCGCACTCGATATCGGTTCATCCACTTGGTTGATTACCGTGTTTAACGGCAGTGGTGCAGTGATTGACCGTCACCTGATAGAGGGTGGAGCCGGTGAACTGCATAGCATGATTGCAGAAGCTCTCGACAAGCGAAACGACAAAGTAAGTCTGCTGTCTAAGGATGTGAAACACTCGCCTAGCTTAATCAACCAAGGCATTCTAGAAGGCACTTTTACTTATGGCGGTAATCATCTCACAGGCAAGAAATTTGAAACCGAGTACAGCCAATGCCTAGATCAGTGGTGGAGTACCAGGATTGAGAAATTCGCCAACTTTGTGACTGCTGGTAATTATTTAGACCGAGCAAAATACCTTGTCGCCTGGGGTGGGGGTGTTTCCTTGCCAGTAGTGGATCAAAACTTAGCCGATTTAGGTTTTGTGGTCTTGAAAAATCCCCAATTCATCAACGCCTTGGGGTTGAAGCTATTAACTCAAATATCAAAGGGAGCTTAGTTAATGAATTACGAATCTCGGCGTATAACCATCTCCTACCTAGCAGTAATTGAATTGTGCAAAATGTTTGATTTACCCCAAGACGCGCCAACACAGGCATTATCAGCAGGTGTAGAAAAGCTGATTTTTCAATACGGCAATGTGCAAGCATCACGCAGCGCAGAAACAGCAATATCTACACAGCCGAATAAATCAGCCCTTAGCGCAATGGTTAGTAGTTTTAAGGGAGCAGCATGAAGCGATGTCTACGACGGGCTACGCCAACGCCTAGCCGACCAAAGCAAGCGATCGCCCCCTTATTGGAATGTATCTCTCGCCGCAAAACGATTTGTACTTAAGGATTCTAACAATGGCACTTAATTATAACAATCCCGAACACTGGGGCAAATCACCGTTAACGGATCGCGCTTTGAGACTGGAGCAACTAAAAGCAGAACTTGATGCAGATAACGAGGCGGCACTTACAAAGCCAAAAATAATCGAAATTACCAAAGAATCGAATCCCGCTATTTGGGAACTACTGCAACCTCCATCTGACTAAGATCATTAACTCCAAAAACAACTATGCAAAAACCAGATTACGAAAACGTTGAAAAGATTCTACTGGGTGCTGGGTTCTCCCCAGAATTAGTTAAGGCATCCCGTGAAGCTTCTGAAAAAGGTAGTAATCGCACGAACGATGAGCAAGCAAAGTTAGATGAGTTAAAAGCTGAAATTCTTACTCGTTTAAATCAATCAAGATAGGTGATGTCCAGGCGATGGGATCTCCGGGAAGAGTTAGTCCATCGCCCGGTATCAGAAATGCAGCCTCCACCAATGAAAACTACACACTTTTAAAAGATATCAAAAACATGAAACCGATAGGATATTTTTGCTCAGGCACAATGCCCGGAGATACAGGTTTGCTTGCAGATATGCAGGAATCTTGGGGTAGCTCATTTGAAATCCTCAACAATGCCCAACGCCTTTGGATGATTCAGCAAATTGGTTGGTCGTTGTTTCAAGATGAGCCAGATTCACATCTAGATTCGCCTCGTGATGCTGAATTGGAGGAAGTAAAAGAACGATTCGATGAACTATCGCGTGGTCAATTATTGGGCTTGCTAGAAGCTCTCGTAGCTCAGGTCAAAGGTAATTAATTATTCGCTATGGGGTGGTTTGTCTGCCCCAAAAAAATACTTGAGGAATAAGGCATTGAACACTAATCGAATTTGGCGAAAACACGGCAGCAAGATTGTTTTTGGCTCACTCATCGCTGGGAGCTTAATGCTCAGTTCTAAGGACATTAGTGCCAATATGCAATCGCTGTCTATTGCGCGAACAACCATTGCATTTAATGGTCAACAGCAAATGTTATTAGAGCAGCAATTGAGTCATGAACAGGCACTCTCTAAAGTGGCAGAGGCTAGATACAAAGCAGGTTGCACCATTGTAGTAGCGGTAAAATCAGCGAGGAATTTAGCAACTTTAGTAGAGGGTGAAACGGTACTAGATCGCACTACTAAAAAGTCACTCCCAATCAACACAGTTGTATGTGACGGTAATGGCAATACTGGCGTTTTAATTGCTGATAAAGATGGTGTTCCGGTCGTGGGGAAGATGGCATTTACAGGCAATCGGGAGCTAGCCATTAATCAAATCAAAAAGATTCGCGGCGCAAAGGTTTATTACTACACACCTGAAAAATAAGGACAAATAACATGGCTTTAGGTTCTAAAAGTTCAAGTCCTGGTGCTTCTGGATGGCAGTCTGGTGGCAGTCACAATAAGAGTAAAAAAATCCCCCAGCAGTGGCTAAGAATTCTTTATTGGGGACTGGTGCTAACCGGGATTTACTTTGCTTATCTCAACATTCAACCTTATGAAATGGCAGTGCGCTTTTTGAGTGGGAAAGCCATAAATCAGGCATTTCTCTATCTAGTCTCGGTGATTCCCATCGTCAATGGAATTGCTAATTTTTTAGGGCAGGGCATCACCTGGATACTGGGTACTTTGCTTTGGGGAGTGATTCAAATTATCGAAGTTTTACCACTGATTCTCTACAACCATGAGGGGTTTATGCAGCAAGTTATTAGCAATGTAGATAGCCGCAGCAAGTATGAAATTAGGCAGACTGATGACCCAACTTTGGCAATGCTCAAGCGGGCTTATAATGCTTTACCTATTTCGGTTGTAAGCAATTTGGAGCGCATTAAAATTGTAACTTACACTGTCGATTTTTTGATCTGCATCACCGTATATAGTCCAGTACCTTCGGGCAAATTCTCAGACTTTTTTTGGTATCTAGCGACTGGACAGTGGAACAAGTTTGACTACGGTAATTTGAGCTTGGCACTCCTCACACTATTTGCCATCGAAGTCATTGTCAGCTTGATTATTTGGGTGGGCAAGCTCTCCTACGCAATCAAAGAAACCAAAAATTAGTAAACGAACAACGCAGCACCGAATTACGCGGACTGCGTTTACCTTTTCCAAATAAATACTTCCATATATGACACGATTCAATCCTGAGAAAAATAATAAAACCCCCGAAGAATGGAGCGAGGTTGCACTTCGCGCTACTCAAGAAAATCATTTACAGTGGAATGTCATCGGCGGCATTGTTTTGGGTGCGTTAGCTGCCAGTACTGCTAGCCCGATAACGGGAGGATTAGTAGTCGGTTATTTTCTTTGGGATAGTTGGAGAAAGGCTGGGCAGATTCAAAGAAATCAAGCTGCGATCGCTGAATTGGGTTGCGTGGCTCAAGTGCTAGATGGCGATAATTTTGCAGATTATACTAGACAGGTTGGCAAGGAAGTAGTGATTAATGAATTGAACTTTGCTAATGAACGCGGACTAGCTTTGAGTAATGCGGCGGCAGACTTTTACGAGGATAATCAGCCAAGTATAACTTCTAATTCCACGCCGTTGCTGACTGGTGCTAAAACACTTTTAGAGAAACCTTTTTGTCAGATCCCAGTACAGACTCAGGTTGAGAACTACAATCCCACATCTGCAACAGAGATTGATATTGTCGGGCAGATCAGCTCTAGCATTGAGAATCTTTTTCTAGTTGGGCTGGGGAAGTCCGGCAAAGGAATGCTTTTAGCTAACCTAATTCGTCAAGTCAAACGCCTCGACCCAAGTAAAAAAATCTTTCTCATCAATGGCAAGGACGATTGGAAAGAGTACGGCTACTTTGATGGGATTGTTGATGTAGAAAAACGGCTGCACTGTGAAACTGCAAAACCGCAAACCGTAGCCGCGTGGTTCGAGGCTGCGATCGCAGAATATGATCAATATGCTAGCGAAAACGATGGAGCGATCTTAATAATTGACGAAGGAACTATTATCGGTGCAAGGCTGAAAGTAGCCAAATGTACGCTGTTAAACGACAAGCTTATTGGTATCGCATCCTGTGGCAGTAGTGCGGGGAAGAACATCTGGTTTGTTGCTCAAACACCCTTTGTCGGTGCTAACGGCAGTGACCTTTCAGGTATTGGTCAGTTAATACCGATTGCATTGGTGCATGAAAGTAATTTAGCTGTACTTGACACTTGGAAAACTGCGCGGCTTTTTAAAAAGTTTGATACCGATAAAATCGCAGAGCTAATCAATAACTCAGAGTGCAGTCGGGCAGTATATTACGGCAAGACAACTCAGTGGTACTCAATGCCTGTGCTTGAAAACCATTCTGCCTATAACCGTGACCAACGCGAATTCTTACCAGGATTTGAACCCAGTGATGACAATATATGCGGCGACAAGGGAGCTATTAGTCAATTAAACGAAGCGCTAAATGTCAGCGAACAATCAACAACCATTCAGAATCATTTGGAATTGTCAGAGCTTGCCAAACGCTTGTTATCTTTTTTTGAGAATGCGAAAAATAAGGAACCTAAAACCCTTGCCGATATCAAAAAGAAAGATGAACTCAGAGAGCAGGGTGATATTAAATTAATTATTGCTTTGAATGAATTAGTCAATGCTGGACAACTCATTTTTGATGGCGAAGATAGCTGGTCTAAATCTGATTGGTGAACGCCACGCCACGCTGAAAAGTACCCAAAAAGCAGTGTGGCGACCCGTGGCGGTGTGGCGTGGTGGTGTGGCGGTAATCCGTGGGATGCTTTGCCAGTAAGCGCCACAGCACCACGCCACACCTCAAAAGCGACTCTCTTATCTGTGGCAGAGCCGTGGCGACTAATCGATGTTAGTAAATACGAGTTAGTTGGTGTTGATTAGTTAACGCAACCTTACAGTAACTCGTCTGTAGAAACGTAAGAGCTTAAGTATAAAAAGTGAGAAGCTTGAACTTCTCAAGAATGAGTGGAGTCTCTATTGAATCCAAAAACGTGTTATCTCAATCGTGGTTGGTGGCCGCACAACATTTGTGAGAGGGCAGGCGATTGCTTTTCTCTTCCGTGCCAGAGCGATCGCTGTTTTCCGGGACAATTAAGATGGATTTAACCTTGATTCTGCACTTGGTAGCACAAAGGAGTCGATAATGGGAGAAGCCAAAAGGCGCAAGAAGTTAGACCCCAATTGGGCGAAATCAGGGGGATTCAGTCAGCCCAACAAACCAAAAATTACCTACTTGACTGAAGAACACCCCGACTATGAAAAAGCCAGTGAGTTAAAAAATACCTTCTACCCTGGACAAAATTTTGTTTACCTAGTCCGCCTAGACTACTCAGATGCTGATTACTTCGTGGGGGCAGTAAACGCATTCTTGCAAGGTACTGAGATTACAGTCAACGCGATTTGGTCAGCTAACCCCAATTCTCAACGCACGGGCCTAGAGTTATTACAAAGTATTCGTCGAGACATTGGTTTGAAGGCCAGAGACGACATGAATCAATCCTCTGTTGCAATTGACGAGATGAATCAATCAAATGTCGTAATTTACGACATGACTCAATCGAATGTCGTGAATTGCGAATAATACCCTACCCTGTTCTCTTTGACTGGCCATCTGGCTTGATGCCTCGACCATCGAAATCACTTCTAATCAGGCAGACGGACAGAACGAGACAGAATCCTTATGAAACAAGGGACAGAGGCGACAGAGAAACAGACAGAACCCAGACAGCAGACATTAGCCCTCGGATTGTACCGGGGGCTTTATTATTAGCGCTCACCCTTAGACAATTCCCTGATAAATGCGTCAATCGCCTTGCCTCTGCCGACTGCCGCCCCATCTCAGGCAAGTTAAGGGTACCCTCACATATCGCTTCATAGTCTGGCTTAAGTTCCTGCCCAAGAGATTCGCCCTTTACAAGAGTTGCTGTGAATTCCCCAATTGCTCGTCTACCTCTTGCCGAAAGTCGGCGATCGCTCCCGTCGTAGCGAGGGTGTTTATGACTTGCAATTTCCGAGTGAATTTTGATGCTAGAAATAGAAAATCAACTTCAAGCGTTAAAATTCTGGAATTGTTCATGGTATATCTGTATCCAAAAAGAAATTTGTATACAGCACCCGCCATGCCCCAGGACTTCTCCGGTCAAAATCTCAGAGGGCGCTCCTTCAAAGGACAAAACCTTGAAGGTGCAAATTTTAGTGGCGCAGATATTCGCAGTGCAGATTTTACAAGGGCGAATCTAAGGGGTGCAAACTTTAGCTATGCTCAAGCAGGATTGCAAAGGCGTTGGGCTATTTTTTTAGTCTGTATTTCGTGGTTGCTATCTGGAGTTTCAGGATTTTTCTCAGTTTTTACTGGAACTTTGATAACTAGTATATTTGACAGTTCAATTCCCGAAAATCAAGTTGCAGGCTGCACTGCCTTAATAGTAGTAATTGTTGTTTTTATAGTTATCCTTCGCCAAGGATTCAACTCAGCCATAGCCATCACCGGAGCCATCGCCGCAGCCATCGCCGCAGCCATCACCGGAGCCATCGCTATTGCCGGAGTCATCGCTATTGCCGGAGCCATCACCGGAGCCATCGCCACCGCCATCGCCATCGCCATCGCCATCACCATAGCCATCACCATCGCCATCGCCATCGCCATCGCCATCGCCGGAGTCATCACCGGAGCTATCGCCGGAGCCATCGCCGGAGCCATCGCTGGAGCCATCGCTGGAGCTATGGCCATCGTCATTGCCGGAGCCATCGCTGGAGCTATGGCCATTGCCGGAGGCATCGCCATCGCCGGAGCTATCACCGGAGCCGGAGCCGGAGCCATCGTCGAAGCCGGAGGCATCGCCATCGTCGGAGCCAGAACCGGAGCCATCGTCATTGCCATAGCCATCGCCATAGCCATAGCCGGAGCCACCGCCTTATTTAGTGCTTACATTGCTTGGAGAGCAATGAAGGGAGATGAAAAATACTCTTTGATTTGGAATATGGCTGTTGCTTTTGCAGCCTTTGGTGGTACAAGCCTTCGCAACGCCAACTTAACTGATGCCAATTTCACCGCAGCGACACTTAAAAGTACAGATTTTAGAAAAGCTATTTTGACTCGCACTTGTTTCAGCAAAACTAAGAAACTTGACCTTGTTCGTCCTGGAACTACTTACCTGCAAAAAGCACAAGTGCGTCAAGTGTTAATTATAGGTCAGGGACAAGAAAAAAACTTTGACCGTGAAGACTTGCGAGGAGTAAATTTTCAAAAAGCTAATTTAGTAGATGCAAGTTTTATTGGTGCAGACCTCAGTCAAGCGAATTTACAAAATGCAGATTTATCCAGGGTGAAGTTAGTACAAGCACAACTTAACAGCACGGATTTCACAAGCGCTACTCTCACTGGGGCATACATTCAAGATTGGGGCATTACCACTGACACCAAATTTGATGGAGTGAGATGTCAGTACGTTTATATGCGACTGCCTACAAAAGAAAATCCTGACCCCCTTCGCAAACCAGATAATCACAAGGAAGTGTTTGCAGATGGGGAGTTTGGTGATTTTATTCAACCAATTTTTGACACCCTTGACCTGTATCATAACCAAGACATTGATCCAAGGGCGATCGCAATTTCCTTTAAGCAGTTAGCAGAGAATCACCCTGATGCTGAACTAGAGATTGTGGCAATGGAGAAACGGGGACAGGATAAGTTTTTACTTCGTGCCAAAACCGCAGCTACGTCTGAAAAGTCCCAACTGAGTGCAGAGTATTTTGATACTTACAATGAGATAAAAGCTTTACCA
>JBGTMK010000611.1:0-4836 GCA_041743605.1 Nostoc sp. | reverse complement strand
GGATCGAGATATGTGCAACTTCACATTAAATTGGTATAAGCTCGACTTTATCAATTTTTTGGCAACGCTCAAGCTGATGCTAAAACCTTCGTGGGGCAATAGTTTGACTTTTTATATTTCACCGATAATCTGTGACGTGGAAAAAGTATTTGCCAAAAAGCCAGGATTATTTACGGCTAAAGAAAAATTAGTATCTTAATCTTGGATAAAATCGAGCTTAGAGGTTGTTTGAAAAGTGTTTCAGTGTGAACTTAGGCACTTTTATATCTCCCTTAATCCCCCCGATGCATTGGGGGGAAAAATTAAATCTAGTTCCCTCCCCTTTGCAAGGGGAGGATTAGGGTGGGGTAAAAACCAGATTCGTAAATTACTCCAAACTTGTATTTACACCGTAACTTAAAAAGGGAGGAACCGGAATCAAAGTTAAGGGGAGCTAAAACGTTTTACTACCGACCAGGGGACATTTAAAACATCCTCATAAATCATTTTTTAACACCTATAAAATATCCCTGAATTCTTAGAGAAGTCGGGGATTTACAAATACTTTTTCAGAGGACAAAGCTATGTCATTACTAGATGATTTAATCAAAACGTATTTTAATCAAGATTTAGCAACAGTATTTACACAAGTTGGCATTGAAAGTGCAAAAGTTACCGATATCAATCGGCAAATTCTTAAAGAAGTTACCCTGGCTCAATGGTTACTAGAATCTTCTAGAGGTCAAAGTGTTCTTGCTGTCAATGCTAACAATTTTGCCGGATTAAAATGGCGAGATCCTGACATGAAAGGTTTTGCTGAACCGTTAAAAATCAAAGTTCCTTCTGAGCTAGAAGAAGTAGAATTTTGTAAGTTCCAAGATATTGATGCCTTTATTGTTGGTTATTGGAAGTTTTTAACCCGCACTCCCTATAAAGGCTTAGAAGATTACACCAATACACCAGAAAATTTCCTTGGATTTCTCAAAGGTAAAGGCTATTCAACTGATCCTAACTATGTTAATAAAGTTGTAAATTTGCTTCCAGAGGCGCAGAATTTATTGGCTAATGCAGGTGTGATTGTGATTGCCCCAGTAGAAAAACTACAGCTAATTCGTGCCCCTCAAGAAGTGGAAGTAGGACAAAGTTTCCGGGTTGAAGGTATAGCGCGTTTAGCTGACAGGGGCAAAATTTTATCGGTGATGATCGATAACAGATTTCCAGCCCCAAGTGTAGCAATTAGTCAGGATGGCAAATGGCAATTTGATTTAGTCTTTAAACAAGAAGGCGATCGCACCATGATAATTGCTGTTGAGGATCAAACTCTAGAGATTAAAATTAAAGCTATCGTTCCTTTCGATCACAAGGACGATGAAAACACTCAACAACCTACAGCATCCAGCTTACCAGGAGCGAAAGTAATTAAACTCGGTGGTAGTGTAGGAATTGGCGGAGTCAATAAAGCTGATGATGTTAAGGCTATTAAGGCGCGATTGTATGAGCTAGGCTACAAATGGGTAGGTGATCCTAACAGTGCAGATAGAGACAGAGGACTATTTGACGCAATCAAATTATTTCAATCAATTATTGCTGGTCGCAGTACTCTTAAAGGTGATGGTCGAGTTGATGTTGGTGGCATAACTCATCGATGGTTGCAAGCAGCTAACGCACCACGGTGGGAGTTGATGCCAGAAAGCGACCCTAATAATGGTTTCGTGAACGGTGAACTGGAAGACACCCAAGATAACCACGATTTTGGAACACACTGGTTAGCTGATGTGGTCAAAGAAATTGCCCAAGACTATCAAAATAGTTATCGCAATACTCATCCCAAAGCTGCTCCATTCACAATTAATGATGTTAGTCTGCCTCATGGAGGCGATACTCCCGACCATCAAGGGCATGAAACTGGCATGATGTGCGATGTTTACTTACCCAAAAAGAATGGAGCTTTTGGCGGCATTTTTTGGTCGAGTTCTGAATATGATCAAGATGCTACGCGAGCTATTCTCAAGTCTATTCGTAAGCAAAAGTTGGTAAAGGCGGGGGCAGTTTTCTTCAACGATAAAAAGCTAATTCAAGAGGGGCTTTGTACCCAGATGATTGGTCATGATCATCATATTCACTTTGAAATTAACCCACCAGTCAGAAGCTAATAGAGAGTCCGGTGTTTGGTGTGTGGAAGATTTGCTGACAGAACAACTTTTATAACTTCTGCCCTGCGTAAATCGATCGCACTTCGCCATTACGCCGGATGACAGCTTCGCCATTACTGACATCTACTAATGTCCAACCACTTGAGCCGATACTTTCACCCATATTGATGCGGCGAGTTACGCCATCAATTTTAAACAAAGCGGCGGATTTATTGCCTAACTCTAGCAATCCTTCTAAGGTATTAGTGGGAGCCTGGGCGATCGCAGTTGGTGAATATACTTGTTCATGGGTAATAGTTGGTTCTGACTCTGGGGCGAGGGCTGCACGCAATGGAACTACTGGTAATGCAGGTAGAGGCTTGGGTGTTTGCCGCACGGTAATGGGTGCAGTTTTCCCAGCCACAGGTTTGAGTTCGGCTCGTACAGCGGCGGCTAACATATTAACGTTTACAGGCTTGCTAGCTTGTCGCACAGTATTCAAAGCACTTTTCACCACATCAGGTTGAGAAGCCTGTAACGCACTAGCAACTTTTGGTAAAAGTGTAGGAGTCCCAGGAATCGCTGGGAGGGCATAGCGCATTGGCGACGGCGCTTGATAAACGGGAACGTAGATGCGCTCAACAACGTTTCCAGAACGGTTAGGGGCTAGTGGTGTATTGTTAGCTAGAAGTGGAATTGCTGGTAGATTACCAGTTGCTTGCTCGTTACTAAAGGCTATCTGGTTTGTATTTGCCTGACTAGAGAATCCCGGACTGACAGATTTTTGATTGCTTTTGGCTCCTTGCTTATCTATAACTGCCAGCGCTCCCAGCATATAGTCAACTAACTCTGCCTCAATTTCTGTTTTGACGGGCAACTGTGACTGCGGTTGCGGTACTAAAAGCGCTGACTCAGGCAATTTGCTATTTAAAAGATATACGACTCCAGACTGCACCAGGTAGATCATACCAGCGATCGCCACGCCTAAAGTTGTTCCGACAATCAGCAGTTTGCCCAAAGCAGGACTAGTTTTCTGACGCTTTCTACTAACTGATTTAACAGTGGCGCTGTCAAACACAACAGTACTCAAGTGCTTGTGCTTATCTTGAGCAACTGACTGTGTTGGTTGATTCAGTGTGTTGGGTATAATCTGCGGTATTGTAACTGTTTGCAGAGGCACGTATTCTGTGGGCGATTGGGAAGAAACTCTAGCAAAAGACTGGCTCGATTTATTCTGCCTAACAGTTTGAGAAGGCAGATTATCACTAACATCCAGAATGTAGTCGATATCGGCAAAGAGTTCATCCATTAAGCCATCAGCATAGTTTTCTATCGACCAAGGCTCGTTGGCGATTAAGTCTTCTGATGGTTCTGGTACTATGAGACGGGTGCTGGCTTCTTTTAACATAGACGTTCTGGGTTGTTGCTAGGACGGGGAAACGCCGCCCCTACTGCCTGGAAATTATGATTATTAATGAAACATCCAATTCTCGTCCTATTGAGACGAGTTGATCGAGTGTTGGTATAAAGTCAACTTTCATCTGGGGATTGTTGATGATGGCAGTACTAATAGTTATGTCATCTATCATACCAATCCCCCCGCTTACTACTATACTCAGTCTTTATGAGCTTGGTGTTAGGCTAAAGCTGGAAACTCTGACTGGCTCTTGCTTCTACGCAATTCTAGATATAATAACAAGGCATTAATATCCGCTGGGTTTACACCACCTATACGTGCAGCTTGACCAAGAGTGAGTGGTTTTACGTGAGTCAGTTTTTCCCGTGCCTCTTTAGAAAGAGTATCAATTGTTGTGTAATCCAAATCCGCAGGTAACTGGCGGTGCGCTTGGCGGGCAATTTGGTCAATTTGATTTTGTTGCCTAGCCAGATAACCAGAATACTTGATGTCAATTTCTGCACCTTCTTTCTCGGCGCGGTTGAGGTTGGGGTTTCCCAATCCGAACCTGTCGAGGTCAACGTAATGGAATCCCGGACGGCGCAGCAAATCGTTGAGACTAATGGAACCTTTAATTAATTGTTGGGTATTAGATGCGATCGCTATTCCAATTTCATCATGTTCTTTAACTCGTGTGGCATTTAATCTTTGTTTTTCTGTGGTGATATTACCCTGTTTTTCGGTAAATATATCCCAACGGCGATCGTCAATTAAACCAATTTCCCTTCCCAAGGGTGTCAAACGTTGGTCGGCATTGTCAGAACGCAATATTAACCGATACTCAGACCTACTGGTAAGCATCCGGTAAGGTTCCCGCAGGTCTTTGGTACACAGGTCATCAAGTAGCGTCCCAATGTAACTTTGCTCGCGGGCAAACACAATCATCTCTTGAGAGCGAACAAACCGAGCTGCGTTAATTCCTGCTACCAGCCCTTGAGCTGCCGCTTCTTCATAACCTGTAGTGCCGTTAACTTGGCCAGCACAAAACAGTCCGGCAATCTTCTTAGTCATCAGTGTGGGGTAACACTGAGTTGCAGGTAAATAGTCATATTCCACAGCATATGCAGGACGCAGCATCACACATTTTTCCAAACCGGGGAGAGTCCGCAGCATGTGCAGTTGCAAATTTTCTGGCAACCCTGTGGAAAATCCTTGGATATAAAGTTCGGGTATATCCCTTCCTTCTGGTTCAATAAAGATTTGATGGCTTTCCTTATCAGCAAAGCGGACAATTTTATCTTCAATACTGGGACAATAGCGCGGGCCTTT
>JBGTMK010000610.1:0-5139 GCA_041743605.1 Nostoc sp. | reverse complement strand
AGAAAGCAAATAATTTAACCTAGCAGTCAAAAAACCCAATACCAAATACCAATACCCAAAATCCCTCAAAGCGTGGGCGCTTTGAGGGATTTGCATGAAAAAGACAATTGTCTGTTCGTTATCTTCTGAGTCGCTTAAAGTAACGAGAGCAAGGTTTGTTTTAGCCCAAGATTGCGTCTGAATCAAGTTCCCACTGATGTTTGAGCATTTCTTGGTAAGTCGTTTCCCTAACTATCATCTGCTTATAGAGCATGAGCAAAAACTCTTGAGCTTGTTCACGGGACATCTGCTGCACTTGATCAGAGAAAGTTCTAAGGCTAAATTCTTGTTCTAAAGATAATTCAATGGGTTGATTCATCGCTTTTATTACCTACTCTTTTATTTGGGGCAAATATTGCTTTATATGAATATATATTACGATAACTTTACAAGAACCAAAGGGGAGTAAACCGTACTGGCGTAGGTTAGAATGCCGTATCTGCTGCTAAAAACCTTGATATTACTCCATTGTGGCAACCCAAGTAAAAACCTAAGTTCTCAATTTTCCCAGTTTGAGGTTTTTAAAAGCATTTTTAGCCTCTGCTTGCGGCTGGCGATCACAAGAGAGTGGGCGAAACAGCGCCATCGCTCAAAAGAAGAGATGGGCGATACAATTATTCCTTTGGGTAAGAGTGAAAAGCGTATATCCCTGGTATTCCTAGATAAAAGGGTGTGGGGAATTAAGAATGTCTTGAACTGCTTGACGTACTCGCATTTAATTGTCTGAAACACACGAAGCTGCAACCCTACCCCCAACAAAATAGCCCTGACAAGGTTTCACATGAGTCTTCGTGCCATTCTCCCATGATTCAGTAATACCAATTCTTCTTTCATTAGGCAACAGATGCAATTTCTGAAAATGCTACTAATTTAAATTTCTTAATTGCGAATTCCTTTCTTTGTATAAGTCATACCTATATAATCCTTGAGAAAGTTTCCTCAACTTTGTGAGATTGCTACTATTACATCACAGTAGAAATAATTTACCAAGTCATAGCGAATGAGGTTGCGGTTTTGAAATCCCAATTAACTAATCATCGGGTCGATTTACAAGATTGCACTATTTTTTATCAGCAAAGTAGGTTGGAGTCGAGTTCAATCCCTATCCTATTTCTACACGGCTGGGGAATCTCTACTGAGCCTTATCAAGAAGTACTGAAACTACTAGCACAGCACCATACTATAATTGCTCCTGATTTACCCAGTTTTAGGAGATCAACTTACTCTGGGCTACTTCCCGATTACCTTAGCTATAGCAAATGTCTCCTTTCGTTTCTGGAAGTTTTGGATTTACAACAATTTCATTTAGTAGGACACTCATTCGGTGGTGGTATTGCTATTACTTTATCTACACTTGTTCCAGAAAAAGTCAGAAGTGTAATTTTGATAGATAGTACTGGAATTCCTACGCCATCTATACCGGAGATGATCCCGCGAAGGGCAATCGAAATGACCGCTCAACTGTTTCTCCCAAGACTCAGGTTGAAATTAGTTGATATTCCTTTGGTTTTCTCCTACAACTTGTTGTTCAACACAGTAAATGTCATTCAAGGATTGCTAATTTCTTTATCCGAAAATATCAACCATCTGCTACCAAAAATCTCAGCTCCCTGTTTGTTATTATGGTCAGAAAAAGACCTAACTACACCATTAAGTAACGCTCAAGAAATGGCGGCAATTATTCCAGACTCTAAATTAATTACTGTAGAAGAAGGTTTCCACGAATGGGGACTCTGGTATCCTGAGAAATTTACATCACTCATATTGGATTTTATTTGTCAACTTGAGCAATATTGATACAGTTTGAACTGGGGCAAAGTACAAGCTCCGTCTCAGTTGTTCCCCCTGCCCCCTTGCCTCCTTTGACCATTCTTTAGTATAGATAATTATAACTACAGGAAATAAACCATGTCAAAAAGATTGTTATTACTTAGTAATTCAACAAATATCGGTGAAGAATACTTATTTTATCCCCGTCAGGAAATTAAAAAATTTTTAGGAAGCTCTGTCAATAAAATAGTGTTTATCCCCTTTGCAGCCGTTACTTCAACTTATCAGCACTATACCGAAAAAGTTGAAAAAGTATTTCAAGATATAGGTTATGAAGTTGATGCTATTCATTTGGTTGAAAATCCTCATGAATTAATTAAAAATGCAGAAGCTATAGTAGTCGGAGGCGGAAACACTTTTCATTTAATACATTGCTTACACCAGACTCAACTACTTGAGGACATCAGAAATAAAGTTAGTAATGGAACTCCTTATATCGGATGGAGTGCAGGTTCTAATGTTGCTTGTCCTACCATCAAAAAAGTAATGATATGCCAATAATTGAACCGATAAGTTTTCAAGGATTGAATTTAGTTCCTTTTCAAATCAACCCCCACTATACAAATGCAGTAATCCCAAATCACAATGGAGAGACGAGAGAACAAAGACTGGAAGAATTTCTGGTTTTAAATCCAGATATTTATGTTGTAGGATTGCCAGAAGGAACAATGTTAAAAATTGAAGATTCATCAATCAGATTGATTGGCAATAAAACGATATATTTATTCAAGTTTGGACAAGAAAAACAAGAGTATTATCCTAATGATAATTTGGATTTTCTTCTGGAAATAGTTTAATAGAATTGTTGACTTACATTGGTGTGGTTTCTACATAAAATAATCCCGTATTCATGTTCAAAAAATCGTTTATTAGCATTGAATAGTTAGCTAAATATCCTTTCCAGTCGTCAGCATATTTCTGACGTAAATATGCATTTTTTAATTTATTTTAATCTTCCTAATGAACATATCTCAAATGTCTTATAAAAAACTTTATTTAGTTTTGATAAAATATTTTTACAAGTTTTAGCAAATCACTTTTTGCAGGTTCATCGCTATTTAACCATTCTACTAAATCATTAGCGGATAACCAAAAACTTTCAATAAAATCATTTTTATTATACTCTGGGTTCAAATTTAATTCGATTTCATAAACCTTCATAAAAGCAGATACTTGATACTGATATGGTATTAAATATCCCAAGGGTCGAACATTAACCATGTTTAGCTCTAAGTTCAACTCTTCTTTGAGTTCACGTTGTAAAGCATCTTCATAGGTTTCTCCAGTTTCAACATGACCCCCCATGCTGACATCAAGACAAAGCGGAAAAATAGTTTTGTGTGCAGAACGCCGAGGTATCCACAGTTGACCTAATGAATTAACAACAAAAGCATTGACAACTCTAAAATTGCATAGTCCTTGACGATATATTTCCGAACGTTTCTTCTGTCCAACAACGCAATCGCTTTCGTCTACAATGTCAAGTATTTCATCATCTTGTATCATGATTAAATCCCTTTATAATTTGAATTAGGCGGTTAAGCATTACCGTGCCAAAACCTTATTTTCAAGTAATAATTATGGCGCAATAAGTTTTGCGCTCGCTCAAGTCAGATAAAAGCAACTTACTCAATGAGCGATTATTGTCAAAAAAGCCTTGGTAAATGCCTTAACCTTCGCTAATCAGCTGTAACAAGGCTTCCGTTGATATTTTGCCACTAATATCAGCACCTTCCAACAGGCTATCCGCCAAATCTCGCTTGTGATGGTGCAATTGCACAATCTTTTCTTCAATAGTATCCTTTGCTACTAGACGGTAAATCGTAACAGGGCGTTGTTGCCCAATGCGATGGGCGCGGTCTGAGGCTTGGTCTTCCACTGCGGGATTCCACCAAGGATCTGTATGAATCACATAATCAGCCGCAGTCAGATTCAGTCCTGTACCCCCTGCTTTGAGACTAATCAGAAATACATCTCCTGAACCAGCTTGGAAAGCATCCACCCGTTTTTTCCGCTCTGACACTGAAGTACTACCATCTAGATATTGATAATTAATACCTTGGTGTTCGAGATAATCTCTAATAATGTGCAAATGGTCAACAAACTGACTAAACACCAACGCCTTGTGACGATTTTCCAGCAGTTCACCCAGCACCTCGCCAAAAAGTTGCAACTTAGAACTGGGTAATTGAGTATCAGGCATAACGAGGCTAGGATTACAGCAAGCGCGACGCAGTTTCATAATCTCAGCCAGAACTTGCAAATGTTTCTTTCCTGCTTCGGCATCAGTTTCGGTAAGTTTAGATATTGCCTGGCGACGCAAGGCTTCATAGAATGATTTTTCCTCCCGACTCAATTCCACATGCAACAGAATTTCAGTACGAGATGGCAACTCTTCTAATACTTGATTTTTTGTTCGCCGCAACAAAAATGGTTGAATCAGTTTTTTAAGTTTATTACGTGCAAGTTTATCCTGATATTTTTCAATGGGGGTAGCAAAGCGTTGATTGAAGCTTTCAAAAGAACCCAATAACCCAGGATTAATAAAACGGAACAAATTCCACAACTCACCCAGGTGATTCTCAATTGGAGTCCCAGTAGTCAGCAACTTAAAATTTGATTTTAAGTTCATGGCTGCCTGAGAACGTTTAGTGGTCATATTTTTAATCGCCTGGGCTTCATCCAGGACAATCGTTTGCCACTGTACACCAGAAAGCATTTGCGCTACTTCTTCTTGCTGTAATAAGCCATAGCTGCATACCAACATATCCAACGGTTGTAACCCATCTAATAATTTTTGGCGGTTAGCACCAGAAAATTGAATAATATTCAGAGTTGGGGCAAACTTCTGCGCTTCACTCACCCAATTCATGCACACGGAAGTGGGGGCAATTATTAGGGTTGGTCCCTCATGGGCGTTTCTAAGGATCACAGCCAATGCCTGCAAGGTCTTACCGAGTCCCATTTGGTCTGCCAAACAAGCACCTACACCCCAATGTGCCAGACGCGCCAACCAACAAAAACCCTCCATCTGGTAGTCGCGTAGTTCTGCTTGCAGCGTAGATGGCAGTTCTGGCTGGAGGTTTTGCACCTCATGGAGTCGCTCTCTATGTGCCTTCCAATGTTTATCTGCTTTTACCTTACCTACCTCATCGACAAAATCTTCTAACCCTAACGTCGCCAAGGGATGAAAACGAATACATGAACTATGCTTTTCTGAAAACATCCGCAATTCGTCGAGGCGTTTCCGAAAAGCTTGAGTTAAAGCCA